>JAEDGF010000114.1 GCA_016297645.1 Clostridiaceae bacterium | reverse complement strand
AATACAACATCCATTCTGTCTATATCGGGACGGGTGTTTTTTCTTTCCTCAGCCGTAAAACTTGCACGGTTCGCAGTGTCCTGCGCTTCGATTTCGCCTGCGGTTGCCTTGTACAGTTCGCTGGGTGAGCGGTCCTTTATTTTCAGATACTCTGACAGAGCGGTATCGCGTTCATTTATATACTCTTGGAGATTGTCAAGCATATCGAATGTACCGCGCGGAGCGTCTATACCTTCGAGAAACGCACGAGCTTTACCTGACGCTCGAATTCCTTCTGCGTCACGGCTGCACCGAAGAAATCGGCGGCTATCTCGCTGTCGATTTTTTCTTGTCCCGACGCTTCGCGAACCGTACTGTTGTTTTTTCTTTCCCGCGATGCGTCAGCGCACCTCCGGTCAGACTCGGCGAACGCGTAAAAAGAACCGTAAAAGCGCACGGCTTAAACGGTTCTTTTTGCTTTAATGGTATCTAATTATATACGGGCTTCTGCTTTATTTATTGAAATATCTTTTAAGCAGACCTTCAAAGGCTTTTCCGTGGCGGGCTTCGTCGCGCGCCATCTCGTGGACGGTGTCGTGAATAGCGTCAAGTCCCTGTTCCTTTGCGAGCTTGGCAAGCTCGAACTTGCCGAGTGTTGCGCCGTTTTCGGCTTCTACGCGCATTTCGAGGTTCTTCTTTGTGGAGTCGGTAACGACTTCGCCGAGAAGCTCTGCGAATTTTGCTGCGTGCTCGGCTTCTTCATAAGCCGCTTTCTCCCAGTAAAGACCTATCTCGGGATAGCCTTCTCTGTGAGCAACTCTTGCCATTGCAAGATACATTCCGACTTCCGTGCATTCACCGGTGAAGTTTGCGCGGAGTCCTTCGAGAATCTTCTCGTCAACACCCTTTGCAACGCCTACGATGTGCTCGGCAGCCCATGTGCGTTCATCGGACTTTACCTCGGTGAATTTGGAACCGGGAACGCCGCACTGGGGGCATTTCTCGGGAGGCTCGGCTCCCTCGTGAACATATCCGCATACGGGGCAAACCCATTTTTTTATCGAATTATCAGCCATAATAACTGCTCCTTTTCTTGTGTTTTGTTGTGAGTTAACTATACCACACAAAAAACCTTTTGTAAATAGTTTTCGAAAAAAAATTAGAATAATTCTAAAAAATTTTATCTTAACAATTCATTTTGATTATTCTGTCAACACTTTAAGAAGCGTGTCCATGTCCGAAACAAGATCCGTCGCGCCGTTTTTTTCAAGAAACGGAATGTCACGAAAGCCCCATGTGACCGAAATACACCTCACTCCGGCATTTTTCGCGGTTTCGATATCCACATCGGAATCGCCTATGTAGACTGTTTTTGACCTGTCCGCGCCAAGCACCCTGATGACTTCGTTTACGGAATCGGGGAAAGGCTTTTTCCGCACGCCCTCACGCGCACCGACACAGAAATCAAACAGCCCGTTAAAATACTTTTCGCACAGAGTCTGCACCGCGTAGTCGCCCTTATTGGAAACTACCGCCGTTTTTATCGACTTGGCACGAAGCGCCTTAACAAGCTCGTGTATGCCGTCGTACGGCTTTGTGTTGTCAACGCAGTGGACGGCGTAATGACTGTTAAAGACTTTTTCGACCTCGTCGATTTTCTCGACCGGTGTTCCGGACTGAACTCCGCGTTCTATCAGCTTTCTTATGCCGTTGCCGACAAAAGCACGCGTTTCGTCAAGCGTGCGAGGCGCCATCGAAAAGTGTTCGAGCGCATAATTCAGGCTGTTTTTAAGATCGGTGAGTGTATCGAGAATAGTGCCGTCGAGATCGAAAACGGCAAGCTCGTATTTCATAAAAAAACCTTCTTTACTTTCTTGTTGTTTTTTTCCTGCGGCTTATCCGAAAAGGAGAATAAACCGTCCGGTTTTTCTTTTTATCGGTTCTTCACGGAATTGCGGGGAATCAAAGAGCGAAAGCCTTCTCTGTCTGTGATTCTTATTCCCCGATGGGCAGTATATTTTTGTCCCGCGCATCGAGCGCACGGAAAAATTCAGCAGAAGAAAAAATGACCGGACAACAATCAGACAAGGGCATTACTTCAACACTTTAATCACACAGAAAACCGTGAAGTTTTTTATTCGTTATCGTCCTTAAACAGGTCCTTGAATGCCGCGAACGGGGATGCGGCAGCGGCAGCCCTGCGTTCCTCCTCTTTCTGGCGGCGCTGATAGGCGGCGACATCTCCTCTGCCCGCGCCGTTCGTTTTCGCTTCGCGCCGCTTTTGGAAATCGGCAAGGCGTTCGCGGTGTCCGCAGTTGGTGCATATGAATATCTTTTTGTCACCCTCGCCGCGCAGCTCCATTTTCTTGAAGCAGTCGGGACAGCGTGCGTTCGAAACCATGCTCACGCCCTTGCGGTAGCCGCACTCGCGGTCGGGACAGACAAGACTCTTGCCTTTTTTGCCGTTTACCTCCAAAAGGTACTTTCCGCATTGAGGACATTTTTCGCGCGTCATATTGTCATATTTATACTGCACGCTGCTTTTTATCACATCGCTCACAAGAGAAGCGGCATATTTTTTCATATCATTTATGAATTTTCGCATATCCGCCTTGCCCTTGCCGATGTTTTGCAGCTGCTGTTCCCATTTCGCGGTAAGCTCCGCAGAACGCAGTTCGGCGGGAACAAGCTCTATGAGCTGTTCGCCTTTCGGGGTCGGGCGAAGCTCCCGTCCGCTGCGAACGACCGAGCCGTTAGCAAAGAGCTTTTCGATAATATCCGCGCGCGTGGCAGGCGTCCCCAGTCCGCTTGCTTCATTCAGTGCGTCGCGCAGAGCCTTGTCGTTTATCTGCTCGGTCGGGTGTTCCATTGCCGACAGGAGCGTTGCTTCCGTATAGCGTGCCGGAGGCTTCGTTTTGCCGGACACGACCTTCACCTCGCGTATCCTCAACGAGTCGCCCTGTTTTATCTGCGGCAGACTCTGCGAGCGGCTCTCAAACTCCTCCTCATCCTCGTCCTCGGCGGACAGGTTGCCGTATGCCGCCTTCCAGCCCGCAGTACGGACGGTGTTGCCCTTTGCGAAGAACTCGTTTTTACCGACGGACAGCTTCAAGGAGGTTTCGTCGTATTCGTACGGAGCGGATAAAACGGCGAGGAAGCGCCGCACGACAAGGTCGTATATTTTCTTTTCGTCGCCGCTCATTCTCATAAAGTCCGCCGGTTCCTCCGTTGGTATTATGGCGTGGTGGTCGGTGACCTTCGCGTCATTTACTATATATTTCGTTTGTATTTTTCCGGCGCGGATAACGGCGGAAGCCATCTCGCGGTACGCGCCGAAATTAACCGCTTTCAGCCTGTCGCGCAGCGTGAGCGCAACATCGGCGGTTATGTAGCGCGAATCGGTGCGGGGGTATGTCAGTACCTTGTGATTCTCGTAAAGGCTCTGCATAATGTCGAGCGTGTATTTTGCCGAGAAGCCGAAGCGCTTGTTCGCGTCGCGCTGCAACTCGGTAAGGTCGTACGCCGCCGGGGGCGGGGTCTGTTTATAAGTCTTTTTAACCTCCGTCACCGCTGCGGACGCTCCCGTACATGCCTTCACGATGCCTCGGGCAAACTCCTCGTCGGAAAAACGGGTGTTGCCGTTTTTGTCGCGAAACGCGGCGTTGAAGCCGGGCAGAACCGCACGGACGGTGTAGAAATCCTTCGGTACAAAGGAGCGTATCTCTTTTTCGCGCCGGACTATCATTGCAAGCGTGGGAGTCTGTACGCGCCCGGCGGAAAGCCTGTCGTTATATTTACAGGTAAGCGCACGGGTGATATTCAGCCCGACATACCAGTCCGCTTCGGCACGCGCCTCAGCTGAACGGTACAAATTGTCGTACTCCGAGGACGGACGCAGGTTCGAAAAGCCCTCGCGTACCGCCTTATCGGTCTGCGAGGATATCCACAGCCGCCGCATGGGCTTTTTTACGCCTGCTTTCATTATTATCCACCGTGCGACAAGCTCGCCCTCGCGCCCGGCGTCCGTCGCTATGATTATGTCGGTAACCTCGGGGCTTTTCAGCAGGCGGCTGACTGCGCCGAACTGCTTGGAGGTCTGCTTGATGACTGTCAGCTTCATTTTGTCGGGCAGCATGGGGAGCGTTTCGAGCGACCATGTTTTATACTTGTCGTCGTAGCTCTCGGGGTCGGCAAGCGTGACAAGATGACCGAGCGCCCAAGTGACTATATACTTTGAGCCGATAAAACAGCCGTCGCCGTTTTTGGTGCAGCCGAGCACCCGCGCAAGATCGCGCGCAACGGACGGTTTTTCGGCAAGAACAAGTGATTTCGGCATTTAAAACAATTCCTTTCGGTGTTTTCGAAAAATGACTGCTGTAAGCAGCCGGCAGCGACTCGCAGCTGCTTTACACGGGCAAAAGCATA
>JAEDGF010000113.1 GCA_016297645.1 Clostridiaceae bacterium | reverse complement strand
GAACGCGTTTTCCGGTCGGTGTTCGTATTGTTTTATTGTTTAAAGTTATTCTTCGGGTTTTCGGCAGCGTCGTTTTCCCGATAAAAAACAGCTGTGTTTTACGGTTATGTATTATGCAGTCGAAAGCCGGTGCCGAACCGAACGGACAGCGTTCACCGTGGGTGTAAACGGCGGGTGAAACACGGGTGCGAAATTCGGTAACGCCGTGATTATCTGAGTGTGACGGCGCAGACGGTTATGTCGTCGCACCTGCCGCCCGGGGTGGACTCGACCGCTTTTTCGAGTATGTAACGCGCAAGCTCCTTTTCGTCCGCGTCTTTCTTGTCGTGAAGCGCCTTTTTGAAAAACTCAAACGGCAGATATGACGCACCGTCCGATATCATTATCACCCTGTCGCCGGACGAAAGCTGAGTTTCACTCCGTTCGAAGCGGGTTTCGCCGATTATCCCGAGCGGCAGCGACGAGCGCTCGACAACCGCGGTGCGCCCGGAGCGGTACACGACCGAAAACGAGCTGCCTGCCTTCATGAACTCCGCCTTGCCGGTGTTAAGATCTATCCGCAAAATGTCGAGAGTCGCCATTGTTTCGTCGGCGGAATTGACCATGAGCGCACTGTTCACGGCGTCAAATGCGATATCCTCATTGAAGCCCGACTTCAACAGACGCGACATGAGGGACGAAGTCATTACCGAGTCGAGCGCGGCGCGTGAGCCTGTCCCCATGCCGTCGCTCAGGACACAGCAGAAGCTGCCCGCACCGTCGCGGAAGGTTTCGCAGGAATCGCCGCAGAGCGTTTCGCCGTCGCATTTGCGCTGAGCCTTGAAGGCGCGGACGCTGTATTTTGTCTTTTCGAAAAATGAAAGGACCGTCCCCTCCTCCTTGTATTCGTCGGCAACGGGCGGAGCGAAATCGACCCCGAGCCGCTGCGATATTTTGTCGAGCAGTGCCGAATACGAATTTAGCCGGGGCACTTTTTTGCAGAAAACATCGGCACTGACGCGTCCGAATTTATCAAGGCTGACAGAAACGAACGAGCAGACAAACCCTTCTTCTTCCAACACATCGCCGAGAAGCGCGGTGAGTCTGGGGTCGCCCGTGCCGCCGTCCGACACCGTTTCGGCAGCATTCTGCAAAAGCCGGGAAGCGCATTTGAGCTGAGCCGCCGCCGCTTTTTTGACGCTCAAAGATTCGTTTTTGGCGACGAGCCGCGCGCGGTAGCAGCACATTGCCTTGTTGAACGCGCCGCAAAGACCGTCTTTATCCGAGCAGCATATTCTGAGCCGCTCGGGGAGAATATCGGGTGTGAGAGTCTTTCCGGACAGAACCGTTGCAAGGGCGTCCGAAAACGCTTTTTCGGTTATTTTCGCCGAGCCGTCCCAACAGAAGCGGAGCTTCGAGCAGCCGGAGCAAAGCCCGTCGCGGACTTCGTTTGTCATATAGTCCGGCTCGGGGAGAGTAGAGCGCGACAAAAGGCTGCAAACCGCGTCCACGGAAAAAGCTATGTCGTTTATGCCCTTGGCGCTTTTTTTGACACGAAAGCCGAGCAGGCGGCGCGACTCGCTGTCGAACCAGTCGCGGCTGAAAGGCTTAAAAAACACCATGAGCTTGTCCGTGACCTTTTTCGGCACTGCGGCAAAGGCCGCTGCGGAGAGCATTATTTCGATTATTTTCACAAGCGCGGTGTCGGCGCTGCCGCGCAGGATAAGCGCAAGCGAAGAACAGACGGTATACCCGGCAGCCACGGCGAATTTGCCGTACGGCGCGGTGACTCCGCAGATAAGCCCGGCAAGCGGGAACGCGATAAAATACATATCCTCGTTTATACCGAAGGCGAGTCCGCACAAAATCCCCGCGACCGCCCCGGCGCTCTCTCTGCCGAGCAGGGCAAGCGTCATAATAAACACACCTGCGATAAGATGGGCAAACGAGAACCCGAAAACGGTAAATCTGTTGAGAGCAAGCAAAAACAGAGCCGAAACGAGCATGACCGACACGGTGTCGGCAGGTGAGGAGGTGACGGCGCTGAACGAGGACGGGATGATTTCGGACACACGGTTTACAAAGCACGCGACCGCGCCGGTTATAACCGCCTCGCACAGCACGAGCAGAAAGGACGACACTTCGCCCTCGGCTGTCGCAACGGCAGTGACCGTTCCGCACAAAAGCAGCGACACGAGCGCAATAAGCGGATAAAAGACAGTCCGTCTGCGCTTCGGGATAAATTTTTCAAATCCCATTCTGAACACAAACAGGACGCAGACCGCGCCTGCGTATTTGAGCGCCGGCATGGCTTCGCAGAACACCAGCGAGCCGAGCGCCGAGCCGATACACGAGGATAAAAGATATTCCGGCGGACAGCCGCCGGAAAAGGCAGCGCCGAACGGGAACGACAGCTCGCTCACCTCCACGCCCGACAGTACGAATGCCGAAAGGCACACGGCAAGCTGCTTTATGACCGTCACCGCCGTCTTTTTTACGGACACTTTCCTTTTCGCTGTTTTTTCCGCCGATCCTGCGATTCCTTGTTTTACGCCCTCCACAGCCGCACACTTCCTTTTTGCCGGGGAGAAATTACGCCGACGCGTTCCCCGAGCCTGTTTCGATAAATAAAAGTTTACATTATAAAGCGTGCAGATACTGTCGTATTGCGCAGGCTGTTTTAGGTCGATTGCGGCAGCCGGAGTTCGCGGCGGTGCTTTTAAACAAAGTTCCGCCCTCCCTGAGCCGAAAAACGGCGCGGAAAAAGGCGGAAACGAATAAATTATTCTGTTGTTTTTACGCGTGCTGGGGTGGAAATTTTTTATTTCACGAACTGAGCGACATCGCGCTCGTAGTGTCCGGTGTTCTGAAATGCCTTGTCGGTATTAAGGCACTCGCCCCATTTTCTCGCTATCTCCTCGTAGGAATCCGTTTTTATCTTCGCGCGTTCAAAGCCGTCATGAGCGCCGTAAAGCACCCAGTCGGAGTCCCACATTCCGTGTCCGGACGCCTTATAAGTCCAAAGCATCCAGTTGTAGTTCAGCTTTTTCATGGCGGTAAAGCAGCTCTTCCAAGTGGTAGTGCCGAGCGGATAGAACTCACCCATCATGAGCGGAGTGCCGGCGTAATAAATCTTCGTGAGCGCGACAAACAGGACGAAAATAAAATCCGATTTCTGATAGAAATGTACCTGATAAACGACATTTTCAAAGCCTGCTATTCTCTTATGAGGAAGCGCAAAGGCAGTCCAAATGCATTCAAGCGTGATAATATGGTCTTTGTCGACCGCGCGAACGGCGTTGTAAAGGCGCTTATACTCCGCAGTGTTGTTTTTGCGGCGCGTCACTTCGCCGTATTCGCATTCGCAGGACGGCTCGTTAAGAAGGTCGTACATGGCTACCGCCGGGTTGCCATTGAAACGGGCGGCAATCGCAGTCCACAATTCGTCGGCAAGAGTGCGGTAGAACTCGCCCTCCTCGGAATCTTCATACAGACGGCAATCATCTCTTTTGCCGCTGTGGGGAGCGTCGCTCTGGAAGCCGGGCGCGCCGTGCATATCGAGAATGACATATATACCGCGTTCGGCACATTTTTCGACTATCCAATCGAGATAATGAAAATCCCACTCGCCGTTTTCGTTGAGTATTTTCGTGCCGTTATCGTCGGAATAAAAATTCCTGTACCAGAACGGAACGCGCACGCAGTTGAAGCCCATCTCCTTGATTTCGTCGAGATCGAACTCGGTTATCCAGTTGTCCTGATATGTATTGAGCAGCTCGTACGCACGCTCAACACCGAAGCGCTCGATAAGCGTTTCGAGAATGTCGTAATGGTCCTGAACCTCCTCATAGGGGGAGAGCCAGTCCTCCTGAATAAGCCACGAGCCGAGGTTCACGCCGTGCAGCACGACCTGCTCTCCCTTTTGGTTGTATATTTTGTTGCCCTTTGTGACAAGAAAATCTTCATCGGTAAATGCGGCATTCGCATTTTCCGCTGTTTCTTCAACGGGCTGCGCCGCTGCGGAAAAAGAAAACGGGACGGCAATGAGTATACTCATAAGAACACAGATAACTTTTTTGATATATTTATTCACGGCTTATGCCTCCTTTTTGTTTATTTTAACATCGTATTCGCCGTTTGTCCATACAAAAACAAGGAAAGCGGTATGTAAAAACTCAATTTTTTTACATGCGAAAGCTGCATCGAATCCCACGGACTGCGCGGCGGTTCATCACAAAAGACATATCATTTGCGGCTATGTTCATCACTGTTTGTCCGCCCGTGCTTTCACACGGCAAAAATGATGATAACCTCCCGGCAAAAAAGGCTTGCATACGGCAAGGCTGCGAAAAGTCCGGCAAACGCAAAATAAGTTATAAAACAAAATACAGATGCCTTCGGGAATTTCCCGCAAAAAAAGACGGCTGCAAGGAGATTTTCCGCTCCTCGCAGCCATCCGCCGATTATTCAGCCGTTTACTTATAAAGGCTTGCATACGGCAAGGCTGCGAAAAGTCCTGCAAACGCAAAATAAGTTATAAAACAAAATACAGATACCTAGGCTGACGGGATTCAAACCCATGTCGCCCGTCAGTGCCCCTTTTCGGCA
>JAEDGF010000112.1 GCA_016297645.1 Clostridiaceae bacterium | reverse complement strand
CTTCGGCAGAGTTTTTCTCTGATAGCATCGTGTTTTTTTGTTGATTTAAAAGCTGTTATAATTGAATTCGCAACGAGCCGCGTGTAAATCGAAAAGGAAAGCCGTACGGGCTTTTAGTCGGTTTGAACGCTGAAAAGAGCAGCGCAAAAAATGATAGACAACACCGTACGGGCTTTATTTCGGCTTATATGGTTTCCACCTTTATTACATTCGTGTTGCCGGTCTTGCCGTTCGTAAGGCCGCCCGTGATCACGAGCTTGTCGCCCTGTGTGAGTCCGAACACATTCTTCGCCATGTTCTTTGCTTCGTAAAAAAGAACATCGAGCGAGCTGTGTATTTCGCACATGACGGGCGTAACGCCCCACGACAGCGCGAGCCTGCGCCATGTTTTTTCATTTGTCGTAAGTCCGAGAATATCCACAGGCGGGCGGAATCTCGAAACCATTCGCGCGGTCATTCCCGAAATCGTGCAGACCGAAATCGCCTTTGCTCCGATATCTATCGCCATACCGCAGGTAGCGTGTGAAACCGCGTCAACCGTGTTTTTGATATTGAAATCCGTGGTAAGGAAACGGCGCTCGTAGTGAATACTCTGTTCGGTGTATTCGGCGATACGCGCCATGGTCTGTACCGTCAATACGGGGTTTTTGCCCATTGCCGTTTCACCGGAGAGCATTGTTGCGCTTGTACCGTCGTATACGGCGTTTGCAACATCTGATATTTCCGCCCTTGTGGGTCGCGGATTTGTTATCATTGATTCGAGCATTTCGGTAGCCGTAATGACCCGTTTGCCCAAAAGACGGCACATGGTTATTATCTTTTTCTGTATAGACGGAAGCTCCTCAAACGGAATTTCAACGCCCATGTCGCCTCTGCCTATCATTATACCGCTGCATTCCTCGCAGATGTCTTTTATATTGTCGACACCGGCGCGGTTTTCGATTTTTGCTATAAGCTCAATGTCGTTGCAGCCGTGTTCGCGCATGAAGTTTTTAACATCTACAAGATCCTGACGGCACGAAACAAACGAGCAGGCGATAAAGTCGACCCCGTTTTCTATTCCGAAAAGAATGTCGGATTTGTCCTGTTCGCTCAGGTACACCTGTTTTAGCACCTTGCCCGGGAAGCTCATGCTTTTTCTGTCCGACAACTCGCCGCCCGAAACTACACGGCAGACCACATCCGCTGCCGTTGTTTTTATGACCTCAAAAACGAGAAGTCCGTTGTTGAGAAGCACGGTGTCGCCTACGGAAAGCTCCTTCGGCAGCTCCTTGTAGCTTACGCTTACTCTTTTTTCGTTTCCGGTTATATTGTCCGAGGTGAAGGTGAATTCATCGCCCTCGTTCAGCTGAATCTTGCCGTTTTCAAAAACGCCTATTCGGTATTCGGGTCCCTTTGTGTCGAGTAAAACGGCGATGGGGAGTCCCATTTCTCTGCGGACTTTCTTTATTGTTTCAAGCGTTTTCAGGTGCGCCTCGTGCGTGCCGTGGGAGAAGTTGAGCCGCGCGACATTCATTCCAGCAAGGCACATTTCCCTCAGCGTTTCCTCACTGCTGCTGGCGGGGCCTATCGTACAGACTATTTTGGTCTTTCTCATAATTATCTCCCGTTCGTTACGGCTGAGTGTTTTCTACTCGGGCGGTTTTGCCTGCCGGCTTAGCCGTGATATCGCCTGCTTTTGTCAGTGCGATCTTTGTAAGAACAGGGCCTACAACTTCATATATAAGCACCGCGAAAAGCACTATGAAGCGGACGGTGTTGCCTATGTGCATGGGGCCGAAAACGCTGTCGGACGCAACGGCGCTTACCATGCCGAGCGCAACGCCAGCCTGCGGGAAAAGAGTGATACCGAGATATTTTACGGTGCTGGGGCTGCATTTCATCATTTTTGCGCTGCTCATTGCGCCGAAGTATTTGCCGAGAGAACGGAACAGAATGTATATGATGCCTATCATAACAAACACAGGCTGCTTGAAAACGGACAGGTCAAGGCTTGCGCCGCTTATTACGAAGAACAGCGTGTAGATGGGCTTTGTCCAACGCTCGACTCTCTCCATCATTTCCTCCGAGGTCTTGCAGACATTGCAGAAGATAGTGCCGAACATCATGCAGGTGAGAAGGGGAGAAGCGCTAAGCTCTACCTTGCCGACCTTGATGGACAGGTGCGCAAGAACAACGGTGATGAACACAAAAGTAATAAGGAGAGTAAGACGGTTTGAACGCGAGTGGAACAGCTTTTCTATTTGAGAAACCGCATAGCCCACCGCCGTGCCTATTACGAACGACAGAACTATTTCCATAAGCGGATTGACGACTACCGAAATAACATCAATGCTGCCGCCGTGAAGCGCCTTTGCCACGCCGAACGATATGGCGAATATAACAAGACCTACTGCATCGTCAAGCGCGACTATGGGCAGCAGAAGGTCTGTAAGCGGACCCTTTGCCTTGTACTGCCGTACGACCATGAGCGTTGCCGCAGGTGCGGTGGCGGTGGCTATCGCGCCGAGGATAATGCACGCCGGGATCGGAAGCAGATCTTTATCCATTGTTTTAAGTACGATAAAGTGAACGCCTATCAAAGCCGCGTCAACAAAAACGGTGGCTGTAAGCGCCTGCAAGATACCGATAACGGTCGCCTGCTTGCCGGTCTTTTTCAGTTCGCTCAAACGGAATTCATTTCCGATATCAAATGCAATGAAGCCGAGTGCAACATCGGATATTATTCCGAACGCGTCAGCCGGGGCTATTTTGTCGTTGAAGCCGACGACATAACCGTTGAAAATAAATCTGCCGAGGCAGAATGTGCCTATTAAAACACCGCCTATAAGATATGCGGTGACATCGGGGAGCTTGAACGGCTTTAATACTCGCGTCATTATAAGCCCGGCGAACAGGCTTACAGACGTTGAAAGCAGAATCTGGTCTGTACCCATTATTACTTCCTTCTTTCAAAACAGTATCGGTTTATTCTATGAAATATGCATTCCGCAAAAACTCGCCGGCAGGATAGAAACGGAGCTTTTACATCTCCGTAATTGTCGGCGGGCTTTTTTGTATCTTTGCAGTGAGTTTTTTCAGTCGCAGTGTATCGGAAAAATTATAATACTGCGCCTATTTCGGCAAGCTCCTTCATCTTGTAAAAACACTTTACGGTCATTTCGACATCGCCGAGGGCGCGGTGAAGCGTTCTGCCCTCTACTCCGAGAGCGTCTGCGATATCGTCCAGCTTATGATGTTTAAGCGATGTCAGGATCCTGCGCGAAAGAGAGAGCGTGTCGACATAATCGTTATCGAATACCGCGCCGAGTTTTTCCAAGGCTTTGTCATAAACAAAGTTGACATCGAAGCGCACATTGTGCCCCATTACTATGTAGCCGTGGGAAAAATTCAAGAAATCACAAAGAACGCTTTCGGCGCTGCCGCCGCCCATGAGCATTTTGTCCGTTATTCCCGTGAGGGAACGGATGAACGGTGGCAGCGGACGGTTTATTGCTATCAGCTCCGAAAATGTGTCCGTAACTTTGTCATCGTTGATTTTAATGGCGGAAATCTCTATAATATCGTCCCTCTGCGGACTGAGTCCGGTGGTTTCAATGTCGAAGCATACAAAGTCGGACGGGAAAATATCCAATCTCTTGCCCAAAAACGGGCGCGCGTCGGGTCTGTTCATTTGAGTATCTTGTTGGCGAATTCACTGAATTCGGGGCAGTCGGAAAGCTCGATCATACCCTTGTCGCACGCTGCGGAGAGCTTCGAGTTAATGGGAAGCTGAACCGTGTTCCCGATTCCGTGTTCGGCGGCGATTTCTTTCAGGTGGCTTTCGCCGTAGATAAAGTGCTTTTTGCCGCAGTCTGGGCAGGTGAAATACGAGTAGTTTTCAACTATTCCGAGGACTGGTATGCTCATAAGCTCCGCCATTTTGACTGCCTTTGCGACGATCATCGAAACAAGCTCCTGCGGAGAAGTTACGACGATAATTCCCTTTACGGGCAGCGATTGGAATACGGTGAGCGGTACATCGCCCGTTCCCGGAGGAAGGTCAACGAACATATAGTCGACATCGCCCCAGACGACATCCGTCCAGAATTGTTTGACCGCGCCTGCTATAACGGGGCCGCGCCAAATAACGGGGTCGGTTTCGTTTTCCACGAGCAGGTTTAAGGACATCATTTTTATACCTGTCGCCGTTTCAACGGGGAACAGACCGACATCGCTTGCTTCCGCTCTTTTGTGAACGCCGAAGCTCTGCGGCATTGACGGGCCTGTTATATCCGCGTCTATAATTGCCGTATTGAAGCCCTTGCGGCGGCTTTCGACCGCAAGAAGGGAAGTTATCGTAGATTTGCCTACGCCGCCCTTGCCGCTTACTACGGCGATTACATTTTTGATGTGCGAGAGCTTGTTTTCGGGTTCGAGAAAGCTCGTCTTTTCTTCGCTCTGACAGCTGCCCCTGGAAGCGCAGGAGCTGCAATCATGCGTACATTCTTCGCTCATTTTTATACCTCCGATGTGTTATACTGTATTTACATACCATATTGATTATTATACCATAAATCAGCCGGTGTAAACCGGCGCGGCGGAACGCCGTCTTT
>JAEDGF010000111.1 GCA_016297645.1 Clostridiaceae bacterium | reverse complement strand
AGTGCCGAAAAGGGGCACTGACGGGCGACATGGGTTTGAATCCCGTCAGCCTATGCGGTCGGTATGTCTGCGAACCGATTATTCTATTATTTTGAGCTTTGCCCCGTCGAAGGCGCGCTGTATCATTTCGTCCTCGTTCGGGATAAGTGCTTCGACCTCGCGCGCGTACCCGGGCGTGGGGCGTGTGCGGGGATGGCGCGGTGTGAACACGGTGCAGCAGTCCTCGTACGGGCGTATGGAGATGTTGAACGCCTCGATTTTACGCGAAATTTCCACTATCTCGTTTTTGTCCATTCCGATACACGGACGGAAAACCGGCATTCCCGCGCACTCATCCGTGCAGCGGATGGCGTGGAGAGTCTGACTTGCCACCTGACCCAGGCTCTCGCCCGTTACAAGCGCGTTGCAGCCCTGCCACTCGGCAATCATGGTGGAGAGCTTCATCATAATGCGGCGCATGGTGACGGTGAACATCTCCTCGGGGCAGTAGTCCTTTATCGCGACCTGAATTTCGGTGAACGGGACGGTGAACAGGTTTATTCTGCCCGAGTAATTCGCGACCTTGCCGAGAAGCTCGTGAACCTTCATCTCGGCAAGCTCCGAGGTGTAGGGCGGGGAAGCGAAGTGCACGGCGGTAAGGCGCACGCCGCGTTTTGCAAGCATATAGCCCGCAACGGGGGAGTCGATTCCGCCCGAAATGAGCAGACAGACTCTGCCGCCCGTTCCCGAGGGCATACCGCCCGCGCCTTTGAGCTGCTTGCCGTGGATGTATGCGGCGGTGTCGCGTATCTCGACCGAAACGATGACCTCCGGCTCGTGAACATCAACTTTCAGCCGAGGGAATTTCGAGAGTACAGCGCCGCCCACCTCGTCGCATATTTGAGGAGATTTGAGCGGGAACTTCTTGTCGGAGCGTTTCGCCGTGACCTTGAAGGACTTCGCGAACCGCAGCTCGTCGTCAAGATACTCGGCGGCGAGCGCGGTTATTTTGTCTATGTCCTTTTCGCAGACGGCGCAGCGCGATATCCCGACTATTCCGAAAACCTTTTGCAGCCGCTCGACAGCCTCGTCCATGTCGGTGAATTCGTCGACCGGCTCGACCGTGACTGTGGACTGCGATTTACGGAAGCGGAACTCGCCCACGGGACGGAGCTTTTCCTTCATGTTTTTGATGAGAACATCTTCAAAAGACGAACGGTTAAGACCTTTGAGGGCAATTTCTCCGTCCTTAATAAGTATAATTTCTTTCATTTTTGTTTCCTTTATATTGCTGCTGTGTTGCTGCGGCTTAATTTTCAGCCGGTTTCATAATTTTTATGTACTGTCCTGCGTTAAAAGACCTTCTGACGAAGCTCATTTGAGGCTTCGATCGCGACCTCGACAAAGCGGTCGATTTCCTCCTCGGTCGTGAAGCGGCTCATAGAAATGCGTATCGCGGAGTCGATGCGTATGGGTGAGAACCCGAGCTGCGTGAGAACCTCGCTGCGGTGTCCTTTCTTGCAGGCAGAGCCTGCCGAAACGCAGATTCCGCGCTCGGAGAAGAAGTTCACCAGTACCTGCGAGGGCATTCCGAGAATAGAGATGTTCACAATGCTTGCAAGACCGTTGTCGGGAGAGTTGAAAAGGATGGTGGGAACCTTCGAGAGCTTTGTGATAAGGCGGCGTCTGAGCCGCTTCATGTCGCGCTGCATGGTCATGGGGTCGGGGAGAGCCGCAGCCGCCGCGCCGAAGCCCGCGATGGCAGGCATATTTTCGGTTCCCGAGAACAGTCCGTTCTCCTGTCCGCCGCCGTGGATGAGGTTCGGCAGAATAAGTCCCTTTTTGACATAGAGTGCGCCTACGCCCTTGGGCGCGTGTATCTTGTGTCCGCTTATCGTCACAAAGTCCGCACCTATTCTTCTCGGCTTGACGCTCATTTTTCCGAACGCCTGAATTGCGTCAACATGGACGAACGCAGGGGCTTTTGCCTGCTTTATCGCCTTGTTCGCGTATTCCACCGGGTTTACCGCGCCCGTTTCGTTGTTGACATACATAAGGCTTACGAGTATCGTTTTGCTGTTTACCGCTTCAAAAAGATCATCGGGGTTTATTGCGCCGTTGAGAGTGGGTTTCAGTCTGATTATTTCATAGCCCTTGCTTTCCAGCGCGTCCAATACGCGCGATACGCTCGGGTGTTCCACCGAGCTTGTCACTATTCTCGTTCCTCTTTTGTGGCGGAGCGTCATAGCGCCTAAGAGTGCGGAGTTGTTCGCAAGTGTTCCGGAGTGCGAAAAGAGTACTTCCTCCGGCTCGGCACCGAGAACCTCGGCTACCTGTTTTCTCGACTGTTCGAGGAGCTGCTTTGCGCGCACGCCGCTGAAATGGAGTGCGGAGGGGTTGCCGTAGTTGTCGACCATGGCGTTCATTGCCGCTTCGGCTGCTTCGGGGCAGACGCGTGTTGTTGCGGCGTTATCAAGATATATTTCCAAAACAAAATCGACCTTTCAAAGTTTATCGGGAAATGAATGCTTGTAATGAGTTTTTGCATTAAACGCAACACTCCCTTTATATTATACTTCGTTTTTTGAGATGTGTAAACCGTATAATCCGGCTTTTTTTGAGAAAAATAGCGATAAACAGCAAAAGGAAGGGTCTTTTTATGAATAAACGCGCAAAAATCCGGCTCATATCATTTGCATCTGCCGTTGTTATCGGGCTTACCGCGTGGGGCGTGACCTCAACGGTCACGGCGGCAAAATACAAGCATACGGTCGATATTGCGAATCAGAGGGCGCTCATGCGCCTTTGCGAATACCTTGATAATATAGAAACCGATCTTACCAAGGCTTCTTATGTGAACTCGGGCGTTATGCTTGCCACGCTCTCGGCAGACCTCCATAAGCAGGCGACCGGAGCAAAGACGAGTCTTTCGGCACTTTCGTCCGGCGAAACGCAGCTCGGCAACACCTACAAGTTTTTGTCGCAGGTGGGAGAATATACGGCGGCTCTTAACAAAAAGGCAGCCGCCGGGGGCGAAGTGAGCGCGAAGGAGCGCAAGACGCTTCAAACCCTGACCGGCTTTGCCGTGAAGCTCGCCGACCAGTTCGGGTATATGAACGAGCTTATGCAGTCCGACTACCTGTCGTTTGAAGATATGAAAAGCGTGATAACCGAAACCGAGAAAAGCAGCGAAAAGCAGGTGAGCTACCTCGAAGGCGTCGCCGATACCGAGGAGGCGATGGTCGATTTCCCGTCGCTTATATATGACGGACCTTTTTCGGATAACATCCTGTCGAAGAATTCGGCTCTGCTGGCTTCCGAAAAAGAAGTCACGCGAGAAAATGCCAGACAGACGGCGCTTCGCGTTTTGGGCGCGAACGAAAAAAATCTTGCCGACGACGGCGAGAGCGGCGGAAAAATACCGACCTATAATTTCGTGTGCGGTGACTTCCGCGTGTCGGTGACGAAAAACGGCGGGTATCTCCTGAGCGTCCTGTCCGAACGGGTGGGCAGCGAGGAAAAAGTTTCATTTGCCTCCGCTCTTGACACCGCAACAAGGTTTTTGGCAAAATGCGGCTATGATAATATGACAAGCACCTATTACGCGACCGAAAACGGCGTGTGTATCATCAACTTTGCGTTTCAGGACGGTTCGTGGCTGTGCTATCCCGACCTTATAAAGGTGGGCGTTGATCTGACGGACGGAAAAATAGTGAGCTTTGACGCGTCCGATTATATAATGAACCACCGCAAACGCTCCGCACCCGAAAAAACGGTTAGTGTTCAGGAGGCTGTCGGCGCGGTCGCGCAGTGCCTGAGCGCAAAAAGCGCCGCACTGGCGGTCATCCCGACCCCGTCGGGAAACGAGCGCCACGCTTACGAAGTGACCTGCGAGGACGAAAACGGCAAATCGGTGCTTGTTTATATCGACGCGCAGACAGGCGAGGAAGCGGATGTCCTTATTCTTATGTTCGCCGACGGCGGAGTGCTTGTAAAGTAACGCACGAAGCACACCGACGGCTTACTCTCACTGCCAACTTTCTACGGTATCAGACTGTCAGGTTTTTTCAGTAAAAAATACTATACCCTGATATTGTCAATTTTTATGCTTTTATATAACACATAAAGTGATAATTTATAGGGGCGGTGACCCTGCCCCTATAAAATATCGCATTATGCTTTATGCGATTGCAAAAAGACTGAAATATTTTAGGGCAAATGTATCTTGCGCTATAATAATCGGGATAACTCACCATTTTGCGGCGGTTGGAAGAACCAAAAATCCGTCTTTGCTTTTTTTGTGCGGATTATAAAAATACCGAGCGAAAATACAGGGACAAAAAAATAAGGCTGCGCTTGCCGGCAGCCGTTATTTTTTTACGATAATCGCAAAGAGGAATCAGTCGTTGGTGGGAGCGCCTACGGGGCAGGCGTCTGCACAAGCACCGCACTCGATGCAAGCGTCCTCGTCGATTACATATTTGCCGTCGCCCTCGGTGATAGCGTCAACGGGGCAGCCTGCTGCGCAAGCGCCGCAAGCGATGCAATCGTCAGAAATTTTGTATGCCATTGTGAGATCCTCCTTCTCATAGTTTGAAATCATTGTAGCATATATTTTGAAAATTTCAATACCTACTTGAAATTATTTTTTCCCG
>JAEDGF010000110.1 GCA_016297645.1 Clostridiaceae bacterium | reverse complement strand
CAAAACCGTGCACAAATAAACGCAAAAAGAAAAACCGATGTTTACACACCGGTTTTTTCTTGCAATCGCAAACACCTTATATCAAATCAGCCCTCGCTTTTTTTGAAGAGCTTTTCGAGAGCTTCCTTGATCTGAGTGATAAGTCTAACAATAAAGTCAACAAACTGCTTCATTGTTGCGATAACACCATCGTACTCGCCGTAATCGGGTGTTGCAGCAGATGTGGTTTTTTCCTCGTCCATTTTTTTCACCTCCGTTTAGAAAATATCAAAAAACGCGGGTTGCGTTGTTTTGCGGAAAATATGCGCCTTATTTTATGGTTGCGCCTTTGAGGCTCTCAAAGAAGCCCTTTACAATGTTGATGAACTCAACAAACCATGCGGACCAAGCCTGAATGCTCTCTGTTGCTTTTTCAACAACATCCTTGTTGGCGCCGATGCCTGCAAGAATGTCCTGCAATACCTCATCGGGAGTCTTTTCGTAACGCTGATCGTAGGTATTCATAGTTGCACCTCTTTTTTGAAAATTGGAAGATACAGTAATCTACAATATCTTGTATACCTATAATAACATTACCGGGGCGGTTTTGCAAGTACAAATTAAGTTATGAATAAAATATTAACATTTACAACATATTTTTATAATGATTGAACAGAACCGGTTGATTTCGGCTGAAATTTATATTACAATAACACAAGAATATCAACAAACAAAAGGAGAACGGCAATGAAGACAATCTACTCTGATTCTGCCGTCGCGGTAATAGCTAAGCCTGCCGGAATGCAGTCGCAGTCAACTCCGAAGGGGGACGGCGCTCCCGATGTCCTTGCCCGTGAATACGGGTGTGCGATATTTCCCGTCCATCGGCTCGATTCCGCCACCGCAGGTCTTATGGTGTATGCGAAAAGCTCCGCCGCCGCGGCTGCGCTCTCGCGGCAGATAACCGAGGGCATTTTCAAGAAAGAATACATTGCCGTCGTTCACGGCGTGCCGGATCCGCCCGTCGGCGAATACACCGATTTATTGTATCACGATAAAAACAAAAACAAGTCGTATGTCGTAAAACGCGAGCGCCGCGGCGTGCGCAGTGCGAGCCTTGCTTACGATACTTTTAAAACGGGAGAAACCTCGCTCGGCACACTTACGGCAGTTCGCGTTCGCCTGAAAACCGGTCGCACGCACCAGATACGCGTGCAGTTCGCTTCGCGCTCCATGCCTCTTGTGGGCGACAGCCGCTACGGAGCGGCGGACGGCGAAAAGCGTCTTGCTCTTTTCAGTACATTTTTGTCGTTTTCCCACCCGTCGACGGGTAAGACGATGAGCTTTGAGGAGGATTTTTCCGACTTGTGGGAGCGGTTGTTTTCCGCAGACTCGGACAAGTAAATTCACAAAAATACCGGGGCTGCTCTGTTTTTGACCGCTCTCGGTTTGCGATTTTCGCCGAAACGGATAGGCGAGTTTTTTTCGTAAAAAAATACCGGGACTGCTTTGTTTTGAGCTGTCCCGGTGTTCTTCTTTATGTGCCGGACTTTTTAGTCCGTCCGATTTTTACACGGAGCTTTATCTTCGCCCGCCGTCGTTTTTTTGTTTGTGCGGGGGGGTACGATTTCGGCAGCCGTACGGCATTTTTTCCGCACATCGTTTTACCCGCACTGCGCAGCGCGTTTTTTTTGCCGGCGCTGTGTGTCCGTCCGGATACGAGTGCCGCAGCCGGAAAATTACTTGTGGTAGAGCTTTTTTGTCTGGCTCTTAGGTTCGTTTGTCATGTCGACGCCGAGCTTTTTGAAGGTCTGCGAGTCCACGCCCGAAAGCATTACCGAGGAGTGCGCCTGCAAGCCCTTCAATTTCGGCAGCTGTTCGAGCGCACGCTTTGCAACAGGGCTTGTCGCCGCGCATATCGAGAGGGCAATGAGTACCTCGTCCACATGAAGGCGCGGATTGTGGTTGCCCATGTTTTCAATTTTGAGCTTCTGAATAGGCTCGATAACGGCGGGGGAGAGGATCGGAATTTCGTCGGGGATACCGCCGAGCCGTTTAAGTACATTTATGAGCATTGCCGACGAAGCGCCGAGCAGCGGAGAGGTCTTACCCGTGATAACTTCGCCGTTTTCAAGCTCTATCGCCGCAGCCGGAGCGCCGGTCAGTTCGGCTTTGTCAAGTGCCGCAGCGACGCATTTTCTGTCCGAAACGGAGATGCCGAGCTGATTCATGAGCAGCTCTATTCTGTGAACCAACGAGTTCTCGCAGAGTCCCTGACGGGCAAGGCACGCGCTTTCGAAGTAACGGCGAATAACCTCGGCGTTTGCAGCCTTGCAGACAGCCTCGTTGTCGAAAATGCAGTTGCCTGCCATGTTTACGCCCATGTCGGTGGGGGAGCGGTACACCGATTCGCCCATTATTTTCGTGAGCATTGCGTTGAGCACCGGGAAAATTTCGACATCGCGGTTGTAGTTGACCGTCGTTTCGCCGTACGCTTCAAGGTGGAACGGGTCGATCATATTCACATCGTTGAGGTCTGCCGTTGCCGCCTCGTACGCGACATTTACGGGGTGTTTCAGGGGAAGATTCCATATGGGGAAGGTTTCGAATTTTGCATATCCGGCTTTCGTACCGTGCTTGTGCTCGTGGTAGAGCTGCGAAAGGCACACTGCCATTTTTCCGCTGCCGGGACCGGGCGCGGTCACGACAACGAGCGAACGCTTCGTTTCGATAAAGTCGTTTTTACCGTAGCCCTCGTCGCTTACTATAAGTGGGATATTTGTGGGGTAGTCGGGGATGATATAGTGTCTGTAAACCTTCATTCCGAGGCTTTCGAGCCTTTTTTGGAACTGAATGGCTGCCGGCTGCTCCCTGAAATGCGTTATGCAGACGCTGCCTACAAACAGACCGAACTCTCTGAACGCGTCGATAAGGCGAAGGCAGTCCATGTCGTATGTAATGCCGAGATCTCCTCTGCGCTTGTTCTTTTCGATGTCGTCAGCGCTTATTACGATAACGACCTCGGCTTCGTCTTTAAGCTCATAAAGCATTCGGATCTTGCTGTCCGGACAAAAGCCCGGAAGCACACGCGAGGCGTGAAAGTCGTCAAAGAGCTTGCCGCCGAATTCGAGGTAGAGCTTGCCCCCGAACTTTGCAATTCTGTCCTTTATGCACTTCGATTGGAGCGCAAGATACTTGTCATTGTCAAAACCTTTTTTTGTCATGCCCGTTTCTCCCCTGAATATTCTGATGAACCGCCGCGAAAACCGGAATATTTCTCCGGTGCGCGGTCAAACAACAAATTTCATTATACTCTTTTTGCGTTTTCTTGTCTACCGAAAAACGAAAATTCGGGAAAATATAATGTTTTTGTCCGCAAATTTAGAATTTGATTGACTGACACGCTTTCCGGTAGTATACTTAGGCTGACTGGATTCAAACCCATGTCGCCCGTCAGTGCCCCTTTTCGCCCTTTTCGTCTTGACTTGCGTCAGCAAGCCTGCACCTCAAAAAACGGAAATTGCTCAAAAATTGTCTACTGTCGGGTGCAGAGCAGTTTTGCCTGAGCTGATTTTTGTTCAGGCAAGGCAAAGCCCGCAGCGAATACTTGATGTCTTTGCAAGGGTTTTAACGCGGCATGAGCGAAAATCAGCCGGTCAAAACCGACACGGGTTCAAGTCCCGTCAGCCTACATTTGTAAAGCGCGTTCCGGACAGTCCGGGACACAACACCGAAAAGAGGAGCATAATATATGGATTTTACAGAAAACAAGGAGTTTGAGCGCCGCTGCGCCGAGCTTGCCGGGCAGCATGATTACAATCTCTACGATCTCGTACTTTACGATAACGGCAGGCTTTACCGCTATGAGCATCAGAGGGCGAACCCGTGGAACAACTCGTATTCCGTTTCGAAAATGTTCACTATGGCTGCGATCGGTTTTCTTTACGATGAGGGGAAAATCGACCTTGACGAGAGCGTCTGCGCGCTTCTTGCGGACGAGATAAAAATAAAGGTTTCGGACGAGTGGAAGGGCGTGACCGTCCGTCATGCGCTTGCGCACAAAATGGGTATCGACCGTTCTTCTCCGAAAAACGAGGAGATAACGATGCAGTACGACGCAAAGGATTTTCTCTCCCATGTTCTGTCCGATAAAATAGTTCACACCCCCGGCGAATTCTATTGTTACAGCGACGGCGCATATTATATTTTGTCGAGAATCGTGACGAAGATAACCGGGCAGAAGCTCGATGATTTTCTGATGGAGCGCCTTTTTGCGCCGCTTGATTTCTCCGAGCCTGCGTGGGGAAAATGCCCCTACGGATATCCTCTCGGCGGCGACAGCCTTTATTGCCGCACCGAGGATATGATAAAGCTCGGGATCATTCTTTTGAACGGCGGCGTATATGAGGGCAGACGCTTTTTCAGCGAAAAATGGGTCAGTACCGTCATCTCCGAAAACCTCGGAATGCTCCCGTGCGAGAAGAAGTCGCACGGCAAAACCGGTGCGCACGGACAGCTCGTTGCATTTTGCCCGGAAACCGGCAAGGCGGTCGCAATGCACGCGTTCCAGTACAACGGCAACTACGATTTCAGGGGCGCAGCCATCCGCGAGCTTATTGAAAAATAAGCCAAACGGCGTTGTAAATAAGCGAATCCGAAGTAAAAAAATCTTGCGAAAAGAAAAAAAGACTCAAAAAGTCTTGT
>JAEDGF010000030.1 GCA_016297645.1 Clostridiaceae bacterium | reverse complement strand
AGCGAAAAGCTGCAACATTATCCGGAATCAGCCCCGAATGCGTTCAGAACAGCAGCGAAAAGCTGCAACATTATCCGGTGCCAGCCCATCCCGAACTGTGTTCGAAACAACAGCGAAAAGCTGCAACATTATCCGGAATCAGCCCCGAATGCGTTCAGAACAGCAGTGAAAGCGCCGCGATATCGCCAACGAATTCGCAAAGCTCACTCGGAAGTATTTTACACGCTTCTGCCGCGGCAGGGAGCGCTTCTTTTTTTATGACCTCTTTTATTATGTCGTCAAACAGCGCCTGGTCGCGCGTGTATATACTGCCTATTATAATTGCTTCGGGGTTGAGAACATCAATGAGAATGCTGAGTGCCTGCCCGAGCCGCATTGCGCTCACGCAGTATACATCCTGAGCGACAAGGTCGCCTGCTTTGGCTGCAAGGGCAATGCTTTTTGCGGTCATGTCGTTGCCCTGTTCTCTTAAAACGGTGTAGGGCTTTCCGCGTTTATGTGAGGCTATGAGAATCTTTGCAAGCTCCACGATGCCGCTGCCGGAGCAAAAGCCCTCGAACGAACCGCGCTTGCCGTAGCCCTCGGGACCGTCGGTTGCAAGGCGGATGTGTCCCACTTCACCCGCAAGGTCGTTTTTGCCGCAATAGAGCTTGCCGTTGAGAATAAGTCCTGCGCCCATGCCCGTGCCGAAGGTGAGGAAAACGACATTTTCAAGCCCTTTTCCCGCACCGAACTTCCACTCGGCAAGAGCACAGGCGTTAGCGTCGTTCTGCAACACGGCTTTTACGCCGAAATGCTTTGAAAAAATATCAACTATGGGGACATTGTCCCAGTCGGGCAGATTAGGCGGACACATTATAACGCCCTTTTTGCTGTTGAGAGGTCCTCCGCAGCTTATACCGATTCCTATAAGCTCGTCGTTCTTCACGCCGTTCTCCGCCAAGAGTTCATCTGCGGCGGAAAGCAGGTCGTCAATGACAGCCTTATAACCTCTTTCCGATTTTGTGGGGAACTTCTTTTTGGCTGTTACAAGCTCGTGCGGATCGTCGGGTATATAGTCCTTTCCGAGTGTTACCGCGCATTTAGTTCCTCCGATGTCAATACCCAGTGAATACATTCTTTTTCCTCCTTAACGGGCAGAATACTGCCCACATCTTTTAGTATACCGTTTGTAAGTTCCAGCGGCTTGCAGCCGTGTTTTTTCAGGAAAGTCCTGATTTGGTCGCAGTTGCGATGGCTGTCAAGGCAGCCCGTAAAAGCAATGGTGTCCTTTGAAATTTTCCCGCTGCATCCGCCGATGAAGCCGTAATGACTGTCGGACAGAAATATATCTCCCTTTTCCGCCGTCAGAACATCAAAGCCGAGCCGTTTAGCCGCTGCGGCAATGCCGGGGTCGTCCGTGATGATTGCCCGTTTCTCGACGACGCATACGGAACACTTCGCATAACCCTGATTCACCCTTACGGTTTTTGTCTTTCTCCGCGTTAGTTCCGCCGAGAGCTTTTCGGAAAGGCGTTCGGTGAGTCCGAATGCGGTGTCCGCACACAGCGCCGCGTTGTAGATGATATCGCCGGGGTACTTTCTTTCGGGAGAAGCGTCCGTGATAACAGCAAAGCCGTTTTCGGCAAGTGATGCCGAAAGCCCCTTTTGAAAAGAGTCGATAACCACGGTTTTACCGCCTGTGTGGCAGAGCTGCATATCCGGGTGAGTGCTGACCTCCGGCAGTAAAAACGGTGACGGGACGGTGCCGAGCGTCTTTATTCCGAGTCTGTTAAGCGCGTCTGCGGTGTAACGGTCGGAACAGATACAAAGCGTCACGCTGTTGTTCGGCAGATTCGGTTTTTCCACAAAACCGTCCGCGCTCATCAGCTTCTGATAAATTTACGCCACGGCTTTGCAGCCAAAAAGCAGCAGAGCGTGCCGAGGACTGCGGTTATCGCCCATGTGATAACAACGGCGTTCCAGCCGAAGAACTCGGATACCGCGCCGAAAATGTATATCGCGGCGGCAGAACCGACATATGTTAGAGAGTTAATTATGCCTGACATGGTTGAAACCATGCCGTATTTTTCAAAACGCGCCGGGACGATGCACACCAAGAAGAAGTTGACTCCGTGCATTGTTCCCACTGCAAGAGCGCTTACCGTCAGCGTGATATATTGGTTTGAGGTGTAGCAGAATACGAGAGCTGCGCAGCACGCAAGACCGACTGCGAATATCCAGCCCGCACCCTTTGTTTCCTCATGTACGAGCTTATTGTTTATAGCGCCCACGACTTTAAGCGAAATAACGCCGAGAATCGGCAGCAGAACGGACTTTAATATGGCATTGGAGCTTTTAAGAGCGAAGGTTTCGCTTATGAAAGTGGGAACCCAGTCCGTAATGCCGTCGCGCAGCGCGCCCTGGAATATTATCGCCAAGGCAATAAGCAGGAAGCCGGACGACATGATTACGCCAAAGGTCAATTTCGGCAGCTTCTTTTCGTCCGTGTCGGCTGCTTTCGCCTTTTTCTTGTCAAACGGGTCGCCGTCAGGGAACGCCTTTTTGCAGCCTATGAGCCACATCGTGAGAATGACAAAGCAGAGTACGGCTGACGCAAAGAAGGTGTACTTCCATGTAAAAAATCTTATCCATATGAGGGACGAAGTAAGGTACAGGAAAATCGTACCCGAAATACCCGCGACATTGACATTGACGCAGACATTGTTGTACCGTTTTTCGTCCATTACGGCAGCGAGAATGCGTACCATAGGCGGCCAGAGCATGGACTGCGCAAAGCCGTTTAAGAACCATATGACCGCTCTCGCCGTGGGGTCGGACACAAGAGCCATAGCCGTGTTGAAAATTGCTGTCGCGGTAAGTCCTATTGATATCATTTTGTGCGGCTTTATCTTGTCGCCGAGAATACCGCTTATGATTTGTCCCGCGCCGTAAGAAATCAGCGCAAGGCTTTCGGGAATACCCGCAACGGATTTTGTTATGTGCTCGGTTTCCGTTATCGCCGCCATAACTATCGAGTAATCTTTTCTTGTCAAATAACTTGCAAAATATATGAGCGGGCAGAGTATAGCGAAAATATCCGCCGTTGTTTTTTTTGCGGTGTTGAGTTTAGATGCCATTTCTTTCGTTCTTTCTGTTCCTTATTCTTGTCTTTTTTTATTTCGTTCCGGTCGAGCCGAAGCCGCCCTCGCCGCGGACGGTATCGGAAAGCTCGTCTGCCAATTCGAACTGCGCCTTGATAAAGGGGACTATTGCTATCTGCGCGATGCGGTCGCCGTATTCGATAGTCTGCGTCAGAGAGGACTGGTTGAAAAGCGAAACCATTACTTCGCCGCGGTAGTCGCTGTCGATAACGCCGACCTTATTTGCGGGCGCGAGTCCGCGCTTTGAGGCAAGTCCGCTGCGTGCAAAAATAAGTCCCACGCACCCTTCCGGAATCTCAAAAGAAAGCCCGGTGTGGACAAGGCGCGTTTCTCCCGGCTCGACCACAACAGGGGCTTCCTCCGCATTGCAGAGATCCGCTCCGGCGCTGAACTGCGTCCCGTAGGTGGGGACAATGGCTTTGTCTGTCAGTTTTTTTATCTTTAATGTTACCGTCATTATTGTTTCTCCGTGTGTTATTTTACGAATTCGTCATATATCGCTTTAATAGTCGTGCTGAAATCCTTTTCTTCAACGGCAACTATAATGTTTATTTCGCTCGACCCCTGGTCGATCATTCTTATGTTTACATGGTTGCGTGCAAGCGCCGTAAACACACGGGCGGCAGTACCTTCCGTCGCGACCATTCCTCTGCCGACGACCGCTACAAGACAAAGATTTTCCACTATCGTAATAGAGTCCGGGTTGACCTTTTTGACCATTTCGGCGGTTATCGAGCCTTTGCATTCTTCAATGGCCTTCGATTCGACGAGAACGCTCATCGTGTCGATTCCGGAGGGGAGATGCTCAAAAGAGATATCATGACTTTCAAGCACTTCAAGCACTTTCTTGCCGAAGCCTACTTCGCTGTTCATCATGTCCTTTTCGACATGGAGAGCCGTTATGCCCTTTTTACCGGCAATGCCCGTTATGACGGTATCGACAAGGTTGCTTGCGGCTTTCGAAACTATCATGGTGCCGGGGGCTTTGGGGTCGTTCGTGTTCCTGATGTTTATCGGGATTCTCGCTTTGCGGACGGGGAATATCGCCTCGTCATGCATTACCGTCGCACCCATGTACGACAGCTCGCGCAGCTCTCTGTATGTTATCTCCGCTATCGGTCGGGGATTGTCTATGTACCTCGGGTCTGCCATGAGCATACCGGAAACATCCGTCCAGTTCTCATAGAGGTCGGCGCGCACCGCACCGGCGACTATCGAGCCGGTTATATCCGAGCCGCCGCGTGAAAATGTCTTTATCATGCCGTTGGGCAGAATTCCGTAAAAACCCGGAATGACGGCATACTCGTGAAGCGACAGCACCTGCGAGAGTTCCTTTTCGGTTTTTTCGCTATCGAGTTTTCCCGCGTCGTCGAAGAATATGCAGTCCTCTGCGTCAATAAACGGGAAATCGAGATAGGCTGCAAGGAGCTTTGAGTTGAGATACTCGCCGCGGCTTGCGATGTAGTCGCAGCCCGCGTGGTGCATGATTGCCATTTTTATGCCGGCGAGATCCTCGTCAAGCGAAAACGACAGCTTTAAGTCCCTGATTATCTCGCGGTAGCGGTTTGCAACCTTTTCGAAGGTTTCGTCTATGCTGCGCTTTTCACCTGCAAGGCGGAAGCATTGAAGCAGCAGATCGGTCACCTTTTCGTCGTGTGAATTGCGCTTGCCGGGGGCTGACGCAACGACATACTTTCTTGAAGGGTCGCTCTTTATTATGTTTGCGACTTTTTTGAATTGGACGGCATCGGCAAGCGACGAGCCGCCGAACTTAACAACTTTGATCATAAAATGCACTCCGATATAAATTATATAATGAAAATGAAACCCATTTATATATTATACTTTTTTTATTTGTCGAATACAACACGATTTTCACACTTTTTACATATATTATTTTACCCGTCGTTATAGAAAAAAGTAATATGAAAACGGCGTACGACGGGCTGTGAATGACGGACGGCGGGCGGCGGACGGCGGGTGACAGGCGGTGATCCGCCGACGGTGGACAGTGAGCTGTGAACGGCAGTCGGTGTTTTGCGTACCCTAAATTCCCCTCGGAATTATCACATACAAAACGAGAAAGAACGAGAAAACAGAAGATAATCAAAGAATATGTGAGATCAAAGACTCAAAAAAAGATATTTTTGTATGTGTTAATAATTTTTTTTAATAACAGAAAAACGGCAAAGAAAATAAACTCATTATAGCGCAATAGTTCTTAAATTAGAATATTTTTAAGGTGTTTAATTTCTAAAATATCAACAAATCGGTCTAAAACCATTGTATATGCCAAAATTTAGCAGAATGTAGGTTGCGTACAGCGTGCGGCAGGCAACGGGCGGTAGACTGTGAAGCTGCGGGCGGACGAAAAGGAAAAATCGGTAAGTACCGTAAGATACTTACCGACTTTTGGAGCTGCTAACCAGAATTGAACTGGTGACCTCATCCTTACCAAGGATGCGCTCTACCGCCTGAGCCATAGCAGCGTGTTGTGGCGACCCGGAACGGGCTCGAACCGTCGACCTCTAGCGTGACAGGCTAGCGTTCTAACCAACTGAACTACCGGGCCAAAACTGACAACACGACAATTATACAGAAACATAGTGCGGTTGTCAAGAGTATTTTTTTATTTTTTTTGCGTCTGTGAAAAGAAGATGTCCGGCAGGCTTATTTCGGATTTTTTTATCAGCCTGCCGTCCGGGGGAAACGAGGGATAAAAAGGATTTTAATGAGCGCCGACAGCCGTTTTGATTCCGGCGGCTGCGTTGTTGAATGTGGAAATCCGCTTTGCAGAATGTCCGATAAGCGCGGCAGCCGTTTTTTTTGCGCGTCGGCAGCTGTTCTTCTTACTCGCCGTCGTGTCCCTTGACCTTTGCCTTTATCTCATTCCACTTTTTTTCAAGCTCGGGCAGTGTTTTTGCCGTGCGCTTGCCTGCATAAGTGCCGAACAGGCGTTTTGTGCGCTTCGGATATCTTCCGCCGCCGCGCTCACGCATTTGCTCCGTCTGCTTTTTAAGTTCGTTGAGCTGCTCGGTGATGTCGCCCTTCCAGGTGTTCAGCTTTTCCGAACCGGAGGCGAGCATCTGCTGGAATTCGTCGTACTTTTCCTGCGCGTCGCCCATAAGCGTTTCGGCTGTTGCCTTCACCATTTCGGCTGCCATGTTTATGTTGAGCTTCAATTCGTCGAGCTTGCGGATGAGCTTTGAAACATCTGCGGCGGCTCTTACCGTCAGCACGAGGTCGAAAACGAAAATAACGAGAATGACCGCGAGAATAGGTTTGTAGAGCTGCACCGGAATGAAGCTGATAAGATATGTGTAAACGGGACTTATAAAATAGCAGAATAAAAACGAGAACAAGCCCCAGTAGCAGGTGTGCTTGAAGCAAATTCTGCCTTTTATGTTGAGAAATTCGTCCGTGTAGTCCCACCAGCGGGCGTGGAAGAGCTTTTCCATTAAAAAGCTCGTGATGTATTCAACGACATCGGCAAAAACAGCACCGATAAGAATGACTACCCACCAGCGTTTTTCGTGCGGTTCGGAAAACGGCAGCACAAGTATCTCGAAAACGAGCGCACCCGTGCCGTATATCGGGCAGATAGGCCCGTAAAGAAAACCTGTGTTGATTATTTTGAATACCTTTTTCCCGGATGTTATATATTCCCCCAGTGTGCGGTAGGTGGATTCGACTGCCCAGCCGAGCGCACTGTACAGGAAAAACATCAGTGTGTAGTAAACGATTTTATCGAACATCTTTTTCCTCCGCGTCTTTTTTTGCCTCCTCGAAGCGGCGTGCGAAATATTTTATCTCACCGCGCAGCATTTCACGGGTTGCGCAGTATTTGTCGATAAGGGAAACCGCCCAGCCCTCCTTCGAAGCAGGCGGTACGACCGTGAGCGGCCACATATGGCGAAGAATTATGAAGCGCCCCTTCTCATTGAGCGTGGGATCAAGCTCGGCGGCGTTTTTCATTGCAAACGCCGGGTGGCGGTATCCGTGCGGACGGTGGCTCCAATCGCCGTCATGCCAGTCGTAATAAGTCAGGTCGTGCATTATTGCGGCGCGTGTCGCGGTGCGGACATCGAGCGAGTGCTCTTTGCAGTAAATATAAGTCAGGAAAGCGACGCTGCGCACATGGTCGAGGCGGTTTACCTCGGAGTGCTGCGGGAATTTAGCCTGACCCTGTAAGTTTTCCGTAAAATAGAGGTCGTTTATTATCGAAAAAAACTCGGCTGCGTTTTCGGGGGTTATCGTGTACGAACGCACCCATCTGTCAAATAGCTTTCCCATAAAGCAAATCATCCCTTTCTATTATTTATGAAAAAAGTAAACTCTGTATTAACACGCTATATTCTATCACAGCACTTATGTTTTTTCAATCATCACTAAAAAAATTAACCGTATTTTAATGTTTGACATTTTTACGGTAATGCTGTATACTTTTTTCTGCGAGTGGGGCGGACGGTCGCGCTTGAAACATTTTGTTTGGTGAGGAAAGTCCGGGCTTCGCAGAGCGGGATAACGGCTAACGGCCGCCGAGGGTGACCTTAGGGAAAGTGCAACAGAGATATACCGCCTGCTTTACGGCAGGTAAGGGTGGAAAGGCGAGGTAAGAGCTCACCGGCGCACCGGGAACGGCTGCGTCCTGTAAACCCTATCCGAAGCAACACCGAAGGAAGTGGCTTGCTCGGCCCATACTTCGAAAGGTGGCGTGAGCGTACGGGCAACCGTGCGCCAAGATAGATGACCGTCTTAAAAGACAGAACCCGGCTTACAACCCCACTCGTTTTTTTTTGTAAACAAAGAACGGCTGACGCAGAAAAGTGTAAATTCACTCTGCTGCTCAGCCGTTGTTTTTATGTTTTTTTTTGACAGAAAAGCGACCGGTATTTATAACTGATTTTTTCAAAGAAACGGAAAAATGTTCGGCGTAAAAATCAGATTTGCGAAAGTTCTCTTACGGGTCGCTGCCCGAAGCATTTGTTTTTTGCGGCTTCGGATTTTTCTTAGTGCCTTTATCAGAAATAAATTACTTCGTTCTTTTCCGCCGATTCGAATATCGCTTCCATCAGCTTCATAAGACGGCGCTGCTGGTCGTGGGTTATAAGGGGAGCGGCGCCGTTGCGGATAACATCATAGATGTTGTCGTAGTAATCCGTCCAATGGACGATAATTTTTTCAAGCGGGAATTCCTTTATGGTTTCGTCCGTACGCGGAGCCATTGTCTTTGTAATGCCCGTGCCTGCCTGAACGGGGACTGCGTCGAGCTTTTCCCAGTCTTTTATCTTAACTATTCTGCCGTTTAAGTCCCAGTCCTCTATTATTGCGGTGCCGTTTTCGCCTGCCATGTACCAGCGGGGAGCCTCGATAAAGTTGTTGGTGAACACTTCAACAAGGCACTCCGGGCCGTTTTCGAATTTTATTATCGCGCGGAAGCCGTCGTCCACCTCGTCGTTTGTGACATTCGTGACGGTGGCGTATACGGATATCATTTTGTTGTTCTCGTTGAGCATCAGAATCTGGTCGAGAAGATGAACGCCCCAGTCGAGCACCATTCCGCCGCCGTGCTTTTTCTCCTGCCGCCAGTCGCCGGGAATGCCGCGAGAGCCGTACACCTTTGAGTCGATGGCGTGAACCTTGCCGAGCTCGCCCTTGTCGTAGATATTTTTGATTGTTCTGTAATCGTTGTCCCACCGTCTGTTCTGATGGACGGTAAACAGCTTGCCGGTTCTTTCGGCTGCCGCGATCATCTCTTCGAGATCGGCAGAGCAGAGCGTGACGGGCTTTTCGGAAATGACATTTTTTCCGGCTTCAAGCGCCCTTATGACGATATCTTTATGGCAGTCGTTGTATGTTGCGCAGGTGATAAGCTCAACGCGCTCGTCCGCGAGGACTTCTTCAAATGAGGAATAAGCGTGAATGCCCTTTTCTTCGGCGAGCTTGCAGCGCTCCTCTTTTATATCGTAAATGCCGAGAAGATTGAATTTTTCCATTTCGCGTATACGGTCGGCGTGGTAGCCGCCCATTCCGCCGTAGCCTACGACGACGATATTTATTTTGTTCATTTATTTGCACCTCTTTGTTATCTTTATTACGGCTTTGTGCGGTGCCGTTACGCTTTAATTGTACTGTATTTCGACATCTATTTCAATAACGAGTTTTTCGGGGAAAATATCAGATTTTTGTCACGGTAACGCATGGGCGAATGCTCCGTATAATATTGTGAGAGGTGAACGAAGAAATGGATATACTGAAAAATCTGTTGTGCGCCGTCGGCGTTATCGTTTTTACCGTGGGGCTGTGCGCCCTGTTCAACAGGCTTTTGCTTTTAACGGTGCGCCCGAAGTGCGGAGAAAAAGCCTTTACGGTCGTTATGCTCGACGATGAGATGAAGTCGCCTGCCGCCGTGATAAGCTACTACCAATCGGTCTATTCCTCGTCGGGCGGAATGGGGCAGATGAAAATAGTATGCGTAAACAGGGGATTGCAGGAGCATTCCTTGGAGCTGCTCAAAGAAATTTTCAGCCGTGACAAGCATATCGTTTTTGTTGACGAAGCGGAGTTTTTCGGGAAATTATCCGAAAATAAAGTAAAATAACAAAGCAGAGTACTTTAAATGACACTCGCTATCTGTTAAAATATCGGTAGAAAAGACCTAAATTGTCAAAGTGAAGTTACGATTTTTGAGGTAAAAAACGCAGCGGGGACAGATATTTTTACGAGCCTTGCGTTTTTACGGCGGACGGCACGGTCTTTGAAATTTACGAAATGACGATAAAAAACGGAGACGGAAAAATGCTTACATTTTTTACGGGGACAGACCTTGCGCGAAAAAAACAGCGGATAGAAGCCGGTATGACGGACGCCGCCGGGAAAGGAAAAAAAGTTTTCCTTATAGTACCGGAGCAGTCGGCGTTCAACCGCGACAGGGATATTCTTTTCAGGCTCGGTGAGCGCGGCTCGGACGCATTCGGCGTCACGGGCCTTGAACGCTTTGTCTGTGAAACGCTTGAAGAAAACGGCATTGCCGCGAAGCCGCAGGCGCAGAGCGCCGCGAGAACCGCCGTAATGAGCATTGCAGCCGAGTCGGTGAAGGATTCGCTCTCCGTTTTTGCCTCGCACTCTGCCCGACCCTCCACGGTGAACGAGCTTCTCGGCACATATGACGAAATAAAGCAGGCAGGCGCAACTCCGGAGCAGCTCGGGCGTGTCAGCACCGGAAACACCGGGGTAAAGGCGAGAGAGCTGTCGCTTATTTTTTCGGCGTATGAAGCGCTGATAAACGAGCGGTTCAGCGACCCTTCCGACAACATTGCAAGGCTGTGCGATTTTTTGGCGAAGAACCCGGGATATTTTGAGAACTGCGTATTTTTCTTCGATGATTTCAGGGGCTTTACCGGCGAACAGGTGAAGCTGACGGCGCTTTTGTGTGCAGACGCGGACGAGGTCACGGTGTCGGTCACCGCGCCCGATTTAAACGAAAACGACGGAAACGAGGCTTTTTCGCACTCGCGACGCAATGCGAGGGCGATAAGGCAGCGTGCATCTGCAAACGGCGTGCAGTGCCGCGTCGAATGCACCGACGGCGAAAATAAGGAGGAGGACGCTTTGAGCTTTCTCCGGACATCGCTTTTTTCGGGCGAACAAATATCTTTTAACGGAGAAGCGGACAATGTCTGCATATACAACGCTTCGACCGTTCCCGATGAGTGCGCATTTGCCGCGATGCAGATAAAAAAACTTCTCGAAAGCGGAAAATACCGCTGCCGTGACATCGGCGTTTTTCAGCGGTCGGACGCTTATACATATCAGCTTACGGCTGAATTGAAGCGGTGCGGAATTCCCGTGTGCGAGGATTCGAGAAAAGCTCTCGGGGAGTATCCGCTCGTCAGGATGGTGCTTACAGGAGTTGAAGCTGCGGTGAGAGGACTTTCCTCGCAGCGCATATTTACATATCTGAAAACGGGTGTTGCGGGCGTTGCGGAGGAGCAGTGCAATATTCTCGAAAACTATGTCACGATGTGGAGCATAGACGGAAAAGCGTGGGAGCGCGATTTCAAAGGGAACCCGGACGGCTACGGCGCGGACTTAAACGAGGACAGGCGCAGAAAGCTTTGCAAAATAAACGAGATAAGAAAAAAAGCGGTCGAGCCTCTTTTGCACCTCAGGGCTTCTCTCGGCGAGGGCGATCCGCTCAAAAGCTGCACCGCCGTTTACACTCTGATAGACGAAACCGGCGCAAAGGGCGAATTTCTGCGTCTTGCGCAGGAGCTCAGCGGCAGCGGCTTTGAAAAGGAAGCGATAGCCTGCGCCCGTGTGTGGGACGAAACGGCAGACGCACTCGACGCGCTTTATGCCGCTCTCGGCAGCGGCAGCGTTTCCCCCGTGCGTTTTTCGGAGCTGCTCACGCTTATTCTGTGCGGCGACTCACTCGGCGAAATTCCCGCGGGAATAGATCAGATAGTTATAGGAACTGCCGACAGAACGCGTTTTCTCATGCCGAAGGCGGTGTTCGTTCTCGGACTCACGGACGGTGAATTCCCGCTGAGATCCGTGCGCGGCGGCGTTTTTACGGCAGCCGAAAAACGGGAGCTTGCCGCAGGCGGAATCGAGCTTGAAAGCGTTCCCGAAAAAATATACGGAGAAGAACGCCTGATAGCATATAACGCGGTGACAGCCGCGTCCGAAAAGCTGTTTTTGTCATATCCGGAGATATCCGCGTCGGGCGAAACGGCACAAGAGTCGGAGATAATAAAGGAGATAAAAGATTTTCTCCCCGGATGCAGGAAAATCAAAAGCGGAGAGATAAGCGGAGAGGAGCGCATTTTCAGCCCGGCGTCCGCATTGGAAGCGTACGCTTCGCGCGTCGGAGAAAACAGCGTGTTTACCGCGTCGCTGCGCGAGGCTCTCGGAAAAATCGGCGGTTATGCCGAAAAAACGGGAGCGGTCGATTACGCCCATAAGGGGCTGCCTGCGTCCTTTGAGGACAAGACGGTTGCCGAAAGACTGTTCGACTCGCGTCTGTACATATCACCTTCAAGGCTTGAAGCGTATTCAAAGTGCCCGTTTATGTACTACTGCCGTTACGGTATAAAGGCGAAAGCCAACACGCCGGCAATGCTCGACGCTCGTATAAACGGACTTCTCGTGCACCGTGTTTTCGAGGTACTGCTTGGCAGCTATTCGAAGGACAGGCTTTCATCTCTCTCGTACGAAGAAAGAAAGAGCGCGGTGGACAAGATCGCCGATGGGTACATAGAGGAGAATATGGGCGGCGCAGCGGAGCTTTCCCCGGCTGTGTTAAGGCAGCTCGAACGGCAAAAGAAGATAATGCTCGACATACTCAACAGACTGATAGCGGAATTCAATACATCTTCCTTTGAGGTGCGGGATGTTGAGCTTGAAATAAAAAACGGAGCGGAGGTAGAACCGTTTACGGTCAGCGACGGCAGTATTGCGGTCACGCTCCACGGGACGGTCGACAGGGTCGACACATTTAAAGACGGCGACACGCTCTATTTCAGGGTAATTGACTACAAAACAGGCGGCAAGGATTTCGTTCTCGGAGATGTCCTGCGCGGACTGAATATGCAGATGCTTGTCTACATGACGGCGATCTGGCTCAACGGCGGCGGAAAATATAAAGATGCCGTGCCTGCCGGAATACTCTATGTGCCGGCGCGTTCGGGCGGCAATAATGTCGGGCGGGAAGCCGGTGCGAAGGAGATCGAAGCACAGAAACTCAAAAACGGAGTGATGAACGGCATTATTCTCAGAAACGAGAGCGTTTTGAGAGGTATGGAGCGCGAAGCCGCAGGCGTGTTTATAAAGCAAAAGATAGAAAAAGGTAAGCTGTCGGGCGATTTCTATACGCTTGACGATATGCGCCGCATTCGAAAAAAGTTAGAAAAGGTCATACTTGACGAGGTTCATAAAATGCTGGACGGCTTTGTACCGGCGATCCCAGTTATTGATAATAATGCATACAGTCACACCTGCGAATATTGCGAGTTTTCGTCCGTATGCCGCAGAGAGAGCGACGGCGCGATACAGGATTACAAAAAATTGAAATTCGACGATGTTATAAAATCGCTGCAAGAGGAGGAAGAAGAATGAGCGAACGGGTATGGACTCCGTCACAGAAAAATGCAATAGAAGCCGATGCCGGTTCGCTGCTCGTATCGGCTGCCGCAGGCTCCGGCAAAACCGCCGTACTCGTTGAGCGTATAGTGCGGCTTTTAACAAAAGCCGAGCCGCCCGTCGCGCCCTCCGAGCTGCTTGTGGTTACCTTCACAAACGCCGCCGCTGCCGAGATGCGTTCGAAAATATACACTGCGATATCCGGACTCATGCGCGGCTCTAACGGCGAAAAGAGGGCGCAGCTTGCGGCAATTCTGCCGCGGCTCGATGAGATGAATGTCTGCACTATGGACGCGTTCGGGATAAAGCTCGTGCGCGAAAACTTCCATGCGTGCGGCGTTCAGTCCGATTTTACGATACTCGATAACGGCGAGAGCGATATTTTGAAAAAGGAAACGGCAGCCGACACGGTCGAGAGCGTTTTTGCGGAATTCCCCGAAAAGGCGGCTTCTCTCGCAAAGCTGTTTCAGCAGGGCAGAACGGACGACAAACTCATTGAAGCAGTCACCGATCTCTCCGATTTTTCGATGTCCGAGCCCGATCCCGAGGAGTGGCTCGACGGCGTTACCGTGTATTTTGCCGAAACCTCGCCCGACGAGAGCGTGTGGGGAAAAATAATCGCGGACGAGGTCTATGAGGGACTGTGCGAGATGAAGAACCTTGCAAGGCGTTCGATAGAGGAGCTTGAAGGCGTTCCGTCGCTGTATTCCTACGGCTCGGTGAAGGATATCTTCAATTCACTGTACGGTATCACTGAAAACGCCGTGAATAAGTTTATGTCCGTGCCGTGGGACGAGAAAATAAAAATTCTGTCCGTTTCCCATGAGTCGATAAAGGAGCTGCCGAGCTTTACGGCTCCTCGCGGAATGTCGAAGGATCCGGTGAAGCTCGCCTGTGCGGCGCGTATGAACGCTATCAAGAAATTTTTCAAGGAAACCGCGCCCACGCTCATGTGTACCGATGAAGCCGGACACCGCGACGATGTTCGCCGTTTAAAGCCCGATGCCGAGCTGCTCATTCTTACGGTAAAGCGCTTCAATGAGGAGCTGCTCCGCCGTAAAAAAGAGATGAATAAGTACGATTTTTCGGATATCCTCCATTTTGCGCTCGATATTCTATGCGATAAAGTGACACACGAAAAAACTCCGACTGCGCAGTATCTTTCGGAGCAGCTGCACGAAATCCTCATAGACGAGTATCAGGACACGAACCGCGCACAGGATATGCTGTTCTCGTGCATTTCGAAAAACGGCAAAAATCTTTTCACCGTCGGCGATGTAAAGCAGAGCATATACCGCTTCCGTCTGGCAAGTCCCGACATTTTTATAGAAAAAAGCGAGAATTATCCGCCGTACGACGGGAAGTCCGATTGCTCGAAAATCGTCCTCAAAAACAATTTCCGTTCAAAAAAGGGTGTGCTTGCCGCAATAAACTATATGTTCGATTTCGTCATGTCGAAAAAGTGCGGTGAAATAGACTATAACGATGACGAACGGCTGTGCCCGCCTCCCGATACCGAAAATGTTCCCATAGACCCCGATTTCGAGATGCATATCATCGACAAAGACGGCAAGATAGAGGGTGAAGCCGCGTACACAGCGTCGCTTATTGAGAGTATCGTTGCTTCCGGCGCTGCCGTTAAGGACAAAGAAGGCAATTTGCGAAAGGCGGGTTACGGCGATTTTTGTATTCTTTTAAGGTCCGCAAAAAACAGATCCTCCGTTTTCTCGCAGGCGCTGCGCAGGCGGAACATTCCGGTGAGCGTTGAAGCGAAGGACGGCTTTTTCGAAACGGCGGAAATCCGTCTTGCCGTAAGTCTTTTGCATATAATCGACAACCCTCTCAACGATGTTTCTCTTTTGGCGGTAATGCTGTCGCCGCTTTTCGGCTTTACTCCGGAGGATGCGGCGAGGGTGCGAATAGATACCGAAGACGCACTTGCGCCCGAAACGGGACTTTGGGCGAGAGTCTGTCTGCTTGCCGAAAACGGCGATGAGATGTGTATCAGACTGAAAACCGTGACGGACAGGCTGCGCCGCGTTTCCTCACTTGAAAATGCCGGACAGGCGGTGCGCTCCGCCTTTGACGAAACGGAGATAATTCCGGTGATGGGCGCTTTATCGGACGGGGAGCTGCGCCGCGCGAATCTGCGCAGGCTGATGTCTATGGCGGAATCGTACTCGGTCGATTCATCAAGAACTCTCGGTGCGTTCGTCCGCTATCTCGACGCACTCGCCGCAAACGACGCTTCCGTAAAAAGAGCGTCCGGCTCCGACGGCGGAAGCGTGCGCATTATGACCATGCACGGCTCAAAGGGACTTGAATTCCCGTTCGTTATAATCTCCGGCTTTCCCTCAAAATTCAACGATACCGACGCGAAGGACACTCTCGTCACCGAACACAGCCTCGGTGTCGGGCTGAAAATACGGGAGCCAGAACTCGTAAAAAGCTACGACACGCTTTCGAGCACCGCCGTTAAAATACTGAAAAAACGGGCAAACCGCTCCGAGGAGCTGCGTATTTTGTATGTCGCCATGACCCGTGCGCGCGACAAGCTCTTTGTCGTTGCGTCTGCGGACACCGAGAAGATGAGCGAACTAAACGCGTTAAGCCCGTCCGCGTCACCCGTGTCGCCGTATCTCATCAAAAATGCGAAGAACCCCTTTTCGTGGTTCGTTTATGCTTATATGCACCACCCGGACGCATACTGCTTGCGAAAGGGCGAAATAGAAACGAAAGCGGCGGATTTTCCGGCGGTTTTCAAAACCGTAAGTCTGCCGGACGAAACGGAAAACGGCGCGGCAGCGGAAATTTCCGCCGAGCCGGACCGTGAGCTTACCGCCGGACTGTGTGACAGAATGCGGCTTGCTTACGCATATCTCCCGGCTGCGTGCGCGCTTTCGAAGCATACGGCAAGTACGCTCAAAGCGGAACGGTTCTCGCCCGAGTTTTTCGGGGATAAAATGCCGTCATTTCTCGGTAAGGGCGGTGTGACCCCGACGGAAATAGGCACGGCGACTCATCTGTTCCTGCAATACTGCGATTTTGACGCTGCAAAAGCCGATATCTGTGACGAAAGGGAGCGTCTTGTTGTGTCCGGCAGGCTCAGCCGCGAACAGGCGGACTGCATTGACACGCAGGCGATAGGGAGCTTTGTGAACAGTCCTCTTGCGGACGAGATAAAAAATGCGGACGCGGTGTACAGGGAAAAGCGCTTCACGATAGCCGAGAGCATTTGTGCGCTCGACCGGTCTTTGCCGCATGAATTCAGCGGCGAAAAGACCGTTATAATAGGTAAAATAGACCTCTGCTTTGTCAAAGACGGCGCTGCCGTTATCGTCGACTACAAAACCGATACGGTGACGGACGAAAATGTCCTCGTCAACCGCTATCGCGAACAGCTCTCGCTCTATGTCCGTGCCGCAGAAAAAATACTCGGCTGCCGTGCGCAGAGATGCGTACTGTATTCTCTCAAAGGGCGAAAAAGCATAGATGTGCCGAGATATGCTCTTGATGAATTCGGCGAATGACCGTCAGGTTGTAAAAAAAAGGCGGTATTTGCAGGTAATTTTCGGAAAAAGCGAAAAAGATAAAAAAACTCTTGATTTTATTGTTACGGTGTGCTAAAATCACTTTACTATTTAAGCGGGGATAAGTGCGCCGTAACGCGGTACACGCTGTCCCGTCTGTTTTCTTATGTTGTATCATCATCTGAAAGAGGTGAAAAATATTATGAAGCAGGGAATCCATCCCAACTACAAGCCTGTCGTAGTTAAGTGCGCTTGCGGCGCTACTTTCGAGACTTGCTCAACGAGCGACAACCTCAGAGTTGATATCTGCTCGAACTGCCACCCGTTCTTCACGGGCAAGCAAAAGCTTGTTGACACCGGCGGACGCGTTGACAGATTCAAGAAGCGTTATAATATGGGTAACAACTGAGTCTGAATGCGGGTCAGTAACTGTTGTAAGTAACAACACAAGCATAAAATTAGGCAGCAGCGGGGGAACCTGTTGTTGCCTTAATTTTTTACGGGAGAACAAATGGACGATTATTTGACTGTTGAAAAATACGCGGCTGAGGAATATATAGTGAACAAGTCGCGCTTTATAGGCTACTGCAAGCCCGTTTCCTCGGCTGACGAGGCTGTGGAATTTATCTCGGAGATAAGGGCGAAGCACCGCGATGCCACCCACAATGTCTACGCCTACTGTATCCGTTCGCCCGAATACTCGCGCTATTCCGACGACGGCGAACCGCAGGGGACGGCAGGACAGCCCACGCTCGATGTTATAAAAAAGAATTCCCTCACTGATGTCTGTGTTGTCGTGACCCGTTATTTCGGCGGCATACTTCTCGGGGCGGGCGGACTTGTGCGCGCGTATTCACACACGGCGAGCCTTGCCGTAAACGCGGCTTGTCCCGTCAGAATGGCGCTGTGCGATGTCTTTGAAATCAACACCGATTACAGCCGTTTCGAGCGCGTGCAGAAGCTTATTCTCGAATGCGGCGGAATAATCGAAGATACGCAGTATGCCGACAGCGTGAGGATATCTTTCAGACTTCACTGCGCCGACAGCGCTGAAATGAGAGAAAAACTCACCGATATGAGCAACGGCTCGCTGAGAGCCGAAAAAACGGGCGAAAAATACGATATTTGCGCCCGAAAAGAGTGAAAAATATTTTTTTCATAAAAATAAAGTAGTTTTGAGTTTTATTCGGTATATAGTAATCGAAGGTATTTTTTTTCGGAGAGGAGGGCTTACGGCTTGCGGTTCAGTGAAGATTTTCTTTCGGAGCTTCGCGCCCGTGTCGATATCGAAGAGCTTGTCGGCAAATACACCGAGATAAAGCACCGCGGTTCGCGTACGCCCGTTGCGCTGTGTCCTTTCCACACCGAAAAAACGCCGAGCTTTGTAATTTACCGCGACACGCAGTCGTACTACTGCTTCGGCTGCGGAATGGGCGGAGATGCCATAAACTTCGTCAGAAATATAGAGCGCATAGACTATGCCGAAGCCGTAAAGCTGCTGTGCGAACGCACCGGCATGAATATGCCCTCCGAGTCTGTTGACGACGCGCGTATCACTCTGCGGCGCAGGTGCTACGAAGCGAACCGCGAGGCAGCGCGATTTTTCTACTCATGTTTGTCGCTGCCCGAGGCAAAGCCGGCGAACGATTACATAAAAAAGAGAGGGCTTGCCCCTGAAACCGTCCGGAAGTTCGGGCTTGGGTTCGCACCGGACAGGTGGGACGCACTGTTGCGCCACCTCAGGAAAAAGGGCTTCACCGATGATGAGCTGGTGTCGTTCGACCTTGCACGAAAGACGAGAAAAGGCTCAACGATCGACGCTTTCCGCAACCGTCTGATGTTCCCGATAATAGACCTGCGGGGAAATGTATGCGCCTTCGGCGGCAGAGTCCTCGACGACTCGAAGCCGAAATACTTAAACTCCTCCGATACGCCCGTTTTCCGTAAGGGGCAGGGCATATATGCACTGAATTTCGCGAAGAACCGCGGCGACAGAAAGCTTATTCTGTGCGAGGGGTATATGGATGTTATCGCCATGCACCAGGCAGGCTTTACAAACGCAGTCGCAGGACTGGGGACGGCTTTCACTCCGGAGCAGATAAGCCTTTTATCGCGCTACTGTGACGAATTGTATCTGTCTTACGACTCGGACGAAGCCGGGCGAAAGGCGACCGACCGTGCTTTGAAAATGCTGCAAAACGCCCCCGTTAAGCTGCGTGTTCTCGATTATTCCGGTGAAGGAAAAGACCCTGACGAGGTCATAAAAACGCACGGTGCGGCGCGTATGGAAAAGGTCATCTCCTCCGCAGATAACGATACGGAGTTCGCCCTGAAACGAGCAAGGGCAAAATACGATATTTCGACCGATGACGGCAAGCTCAACTATCTGAACGATGCGGTCGAGATACTTGCAAACATAAATAACGCGATGGAACGCGATATATATACTTCGCGGATATCCTCCGAATTGTCGGTTTCGCCCGACGCTGTTAAACAGCAGACGGCAAAGGCACGCAGACGCGGCGTGCGCCGTGAAGCGACCGCCGAGTTCGAGGAGGCTGCAAAGGCGGCAGCCGGGGCGGACGGAAAGATAAAAAATCCGGACCGCAAAACGCATTTGAAAGCTGCAAAGGCAGAGGAATTTATCCTCGCAGCGCTCATAAATAATCCCGAGCTGCTCAAAAAACTGTCGTCAAAGCTGTCGGCAGATCTGTTCATAACCCCCTACAACCGAAGATTTTTTGAGGATATATCCGCGCGGATAGCGTCCGGCAGAAGTCTTGATATCTCGGCATTCGGAAACGATGCAGAAAACGACGATATATCGTATATCTCGTATCTTTTCTCGCTGGGCAAGACCGTAAGCGAAAATCCGAAGGGTTGTGAGCAGTGCATTCAAACGCTTTTAGCCGAAAAAGAAAGGCTCTCGTCGCCGCAGACGGCGCGCGGACTTTCGGATGCCGACTGGTTGAAGGCAATGGAACAAAAAAGAAAAAAGCAACAGTAGTATGAAAGAAGGAAGCATAAATGGAAGGTATGGACAAAAAAAATGCGATAAACCATCTTATCGAAAAAGGTAAGGCGGCAGGCAAACTTTCAACACAGGACATAGATTCTCTTATAATCGACTACGATTTTGAGATTGACGAGCTTGACAAACTGTATGAGCTTATCGAGCAGAACGGTATCGAAGTCGCGGACGATATGTCCGAAAACGCTCTCGACGCGCTTTCGTTCGATTCCGATGTCGCAAAGGCGTACGACACGGGCGATGACAACAAAAACCTTGCCATGGATGACCCCGTAAAGGTCTATCTTAAAGAAATAGGTAAAATACCGCTTCTTACCCCCGAAGAGGAAATAGACCTTGCCATGCGCATAGGTCAGAACGACAAAAAGGCGAAGCACCGCCTTGAAGAAGCAAACCTCCGTCTTGTCGTAAGCATTGCGAAGAAATATTCCGGACGCGGTATGCAGTTCCTCGATCTTATTCAGGAGGGCAACCTCGGACTTATCAAAGCAGTTGAAAAGTTCGACTATACCAAGGGCTTTAAGTTCTCGACTTATGCTACATGGTGGATCCGTCAGGCGATAACGAGAGCAATTGCCGACCAGGCGAGAACCATCCGTATTCCCGTACACATGGTCGAAACCATAAATAAAGTTAAGAAGGCGAATTCGCAGCTTTTGCACCAGAACGGCAAAGAGCCGACAGCGGAGGATATCGCGGCGCTTCTTGATATGCCTGCCGAAAAGGTTCGCGAGATAATGCGTGTTTCGCAGGAACCCGTTTCGCTCGAAACTCCCATCGGCGAGGAGGAGGACAGCCACCTCGGCGACTTCATCCCCGATGAGGACGCAATGGCTCCTGCCGACGCGGCAAGCCAGGCACTTCTCAAAGAGGAGATAGAAAACGCTCTCAACACCCTTACCGCGCGTGAAAGAGATGTGCTCCGTCTGCGCTTCGGTCTTTACGACGGACACCCCTGTACGCTCGAAGAGGTCGGCAAGCGTTTTCAGGTAACGCGTGAGCGCATAAGACAGATAGAGGCAAAGGCGCTCAGAAAGCTCCGTCACCCGAACAGAAGCAAGCGCCTCAGAGATTTCGTCTGATTTTTTGCGGGTTCGAAAAAGAATTATATAACACAATGTTCTCAGCCTTGCGACTTTTCCGCAAGCCGTGCCCGTCGCGAGAAATTTTCTGAGTGCATATTTCACAGCAGAGGTTATTTTCCATGAAAAATATAAAGAAGCTCATATGCATACTTTTGGCTGCGCTTACGGTTTTGAGCTGCACGGCGTTTTCCGCGTGCAGCGGCGGCAGTGATGAAGAAACGAACAAAGCCGTTCCCGATGTAACGCTTAAAAGCGGCGAAAAGGTTTCCTCGGCGGATAATTCCGACAAACCGGCAATAACTGACGGGAACATCAGTTCGCAGTCGTCAAAGAACGCGCCGCAGTTTATTCTGTCGACCTTAGCTTCGGAGTATGCCGCCGGTGAAACCGTCACTGTTTCGGTGTGGCTTGAAAACTCGCCACTCACCGCAGCACTCGATTTCTACATAGTTGCCGACGGCGCGGAGTATGTCGAATATGCCCCCTGTTCGGTAGGCGATATGCAGATAATGGCTGACGGCAGCGAGGACACCTTCCGTATGATGGGTATCGTTGCACGAACCATTGATATCGACATGGAGAAGCTTGTCGAAGTCACCTTCAAAATTCCCGAGGCAGCAAAGCCCGGCGATAAAATAGAGTTCAAGGGTATCGTAGAGGAGATATCGAAGGGGCTTGACGAGAGCGGCGATAAAACGCAGAGCGTCAAGGACAAATCTACCGCACCCACACTTACCGTAACGGTAAAATAAAGACATAATAATACGTACTGCCCGATTCGACCGAACGGGCAGTTTTGATTGGTCTGCTTTGTCGGTTTTTATCGAAATTAACGGGCAGATAACATAAAGACGGAAACAGGTGTTTGTTTGGATAAAACGGAAGCTAAATTTATAAAACTCACGACAAAACCGCTGCTGCCGCTTCTTGCGTCACTCTCGGCTCCGGCGGTCGCGTCGATGCTCATAACCGCGATATATAACGCCGCCGACTCATTTTTCGTTTCGAAGGTAAACGACAGTGCCGTTGGAAGCATCGGCGTTATTTTTTCGTTCATGGCAGTCTTGCAGGCGGTAGGCTTCATGTTCGGACACGGTGCCGGAAACTATATGTCGCGCGAGCTCGGCAAAAAGAACTACGAGGGTGCGGGCAGCATTGCCGTTACGGCTTATGTCCTGTCGTTCGCAACGGGCGCGGTCATAGGTATCGGCGGGCTTATTTTTATCGAGCCGCTCGCGCGTCTGCTCGGCTCGACCGATACGATTCTTCCGTATGCCGTAAATTATCTCAAATTTATTCTTATCGCCGCTCCGTTTCAGACAGCGTCGCTCACCCTCAATAATCAGCTGCGTTTCCAGGGCAACACAAAGCACGGTCTTATCGGACTCGGCGTGGGCGCGGTGCTCAATATGGGGCTTGACCCGCTCTTTATTGTCGTGTTAGGCATGAATACGGACGGCGCGGGACTTGCCACAATGCTAAGCCAGATGATCAGCTTCTGCATTCTCACAGGCTGCACATTTATCGGCGGAAATATGCCCATGAAGTTAAAACGCTTCAAGCTGAACGCAGCCGTCGCAAAGGAGATATTCTTCGGCGGGCTTCCGTCCCTCGGGCGGCAGACCATCGGCTCGGTTGCAACCGTCTTGCTCAACTTCGCCTTGAAGCCCTACGGCGACTGTGCCATTGCCGCCGTTGCCGTTGTTGCGAGAATAATGCAGATACTTGTGTCGATAATCATAGGCTTCGGACAGGGCTTCCAGCCCGTGTGCGGCATGAACTACGGTGCGGAAAAATACGACCGCGTCGTAAAGGCGTTCAAAATAACGGTTATAACCGGAACGGTCGTACTTGTTACGGGCGCTGTTGTCGGGCTTATATTCGCCGAGCCTATCGTGAGTATCTTTGCAAACGAAGATGAAACGATAGAAATAGCGGCAAGGGTGCTTCGGCTGCAACTTGTTCCGCTTGCCTTTTCCGCCTTTTACCTGATAGGCAGTATGCTGCTGCAAAACCTCGGACGCTCGGCAAAAGCGACCGTGCTTGCCATTTCAAGACAGGGAATAGTGTTTTTGCCGCTCATTCTTATTCTGCCGCACTTTTTCGGACTGACCGGCGCTATCATAAGTCAGCCGATATCCGATAGCATCACGGCTGTCATTTCTCTGCCGCTGCTTATTCCCGACCTTAAAACTCTTTCGTTGGGAAAACCGCTGTCGTGACAAAATATTATATGCTTTTATTCAGCCGCACCCGAAAAGCCTTATTGAAAAAGCCTTTCGGGTGTGGTATTATTTGTTTAGGCTGACGGGACTTGAACCCGTGTCGGTTTTGACCGGCTGATTTTCGCTC
>JAEDGF010000029.1 GCA_016297645.1 Clostridiaceae bacterium | reverse complement strand
AGTGCCGAAAAGGGGCACTGACGGGCGACATGGGTTTGAATCCCGTCAGCCTAGACGAGCAGGCAGCGTTTCGTTAAGACGAACGGTTATGACGCTTGCACGGATGGCAGCAAATAATTCGTATGCGGCGCTGTTTTTCACGCATTTTTTTGCGGAAACGGTTGACCGGCAGCTTATTGCAGGTAGTTTCATTTGCAGCGGCAAACAGTTTTTTTTGTGTGGTGTTGTGTCCTTACAATTTTTATGAAACAGGTTGCTCGGCAGCATATTACAATAAGAATTATGTGTATCGGCAAACAGTTTTTTTCCCGGTGTTTTTTGTATGATGCAGAGTGTTTTTCTGTATCGCGTTGAATGCTTTGTTACATAGCATTTTTTTTATTTTCCGGAGAGTGTACCGTTTTATTCTTTTTGAAAAAAAAGTAAAAAAAGTGGTTGACAAAGCGGAATCGCAGAGTTATAATACAACCAACCTACGAGGTAGGTGTGTTAAAGAAATAAGGTGAAACGCATGAATTCTCCAAAATTTATGTTGTCTGGTCTGTGTACCGCGCAGCGTCGGCTGCGCACCGTGTCGGTGCAAAAGTAAGTAAAAAAAATCGCGAGGTTTGTTTGATACCGTAGATCCCGATTCAGGGACAACGGATATCACAGACTGAGAAAAGTCGGCGTGCGGCTGCATTCGGACAGCGAACAGCAAACAGAAAAATAAAAAGAATTAAAAGGAGTAATAACCATGTCAAACATATATAAGTCAGCAGATGAACTTGTAGGAAAAACACCTCTTTTGGAATTAACACATATCGAAGAAAAGCTCGGACTTAAAGCACACATTCTCGCAAAGCTCGAATACTTCAATCCGGCAGGCTCCGTCAAGGACAGAATCGCAAAAGCAATGATCGACGATGCCGAAAAGAAAGGACTTCTTAAAAAAGGTTTCGTCATTATCGAGCCTACCTCCGGCAACACCGGTATAGGACTTTCGAGTGTAGCGGCTGCAAGAGGATATCGTATAATTATCGTAATGCCCGAAACGATGTCCGTTGAACGCCGTCAGCTTATGAAAGCCTACGGTGCGGAGCTTGTTCTGACAGAGGGCGCGAAGGGCATGAAGGGCGCAATCGCCAAGGCGCAGGAGCTTGCAAAAGAGATTCCCGATTCGTTCATTCCCGGACAGTTTGAAAACAGTGCAAACCCCGAAGCACACTACAAGACAACGGGTCCCGAGATATATGAAGATACCGATGGCAAGGTAGATTTCTTCGTTGCGGGCGTCGGAACGGGCGGAACCGTAACCGGAACGGGCAAATATCTCAAAGAAAAGATTCCCGGAGTTCATGTCGCGGCAGTAGAGCCTGAAAGCTCTCCCGTACTATCGGCAGGTAAATCCGGTCCCCATAAGATACAGGGAATAGGCGCAGGCTTCGTCCCCGATGTGCTTGATACCTCTGTTTACGACGAGGTTATACCGGTTTCGAACGAGAGTGCTTTTGAATACGGAAAGCTCATCGGTAAGACCGAAGGCGTGCTTGTCGGAATATCCTCCGGCGCTGCGCTCTATGCTGCCGTTGAAATCGCAAAGCGTCCCGAAAACGAGGGCAAGACGATAGTCGTCCTCTTCCCGGACACCGGCGACAGATACCTTTCCACACCGCTCTTTGCAGACTGAACAACTGACTTTGCAAATTGAACAACTGTCCTTGCAATCAGAATAACGGTGCAGCGATGTGAAATAAACTCGGTTTTCTCCTTCACCAATACAGAAAAAGGCTGTAAAAAACTCAGTTTTTTACAGCCTTTTTCCGGGGGGATAGGAAAAAATGTTCAGAGTGAATCAACCGAACCTTAAACGCCGTGTTTACGGCGGTTAAGGCTTGCCCGAAGGTGTACGAAGGTACTCCGGGGGTGAGGTTTTGGTTCAGAGCAAAAAAGTTTGAAATTAAAACAAAAAATACCAACCACCCGTAACTATGTTTTTTCTTGATCTTAATTTACAGGCTATTGTTCGATGATTTTGCTTTTTTGCGGTCAGGACTTTTTTTACATCCCTTTTTGGTCAAATACAGGAATAGAAGGAGATTATCAATCAATCAATCAATCAATCCACTTTTTTGGAGTTGGCGTAAATTTTGTGCATTCTCTCATCCGTAAAATGCTTGTCAAGATACATTTCTACGGCGTTCTTTGCCGGTATACCCTTGTCGCGCCTGTTCATTCGCGTTGCGGCAGCGGCGGACAAAACGGAGTCATATACAAAGAAAGCACAAAATGCGATAACGAGAACAGATGTTATATGTTCGGGAACGGCGGCGTACAGCTTATCCGTAAGCGGCATAACGAACTTGACCCACAAAACGCCGAGCGCACCCCAGAAAAGGGAATACAGAAGGCACACTCTGCCGTTAATGTTCAGCGGCAGGTGACTGTAATCCCATGCGACCGAACCGAAAACTATTTCCTGACCGAGTGAGCAGATGTATTCGGCTATTGTTCCGACTGCGAACGAGATACCGAATACGGTGTACCATTTACAATCGGCAAAATGATATAAAACAAGCGTCAGCAGGACTCCGCCCATGCCGTAGGCAACGCTGAAAGGACCGTAAACAAGGGATTTCCTGCTCTCAATGTAGCCGTTTTTGAAGTAGCACCATGCGGTTTCCGCGATGAATCCCACTACGCAGCAGGCTGTAAATACGAAAACGAGTTTGTTGAAGCCGATGCTTTTGATTGCAAGACCGTGTTTCATTTTTTTCACCCCACAAATTTCTTTCGTGAGTAATAATAAACAGAAAAAATTAACTTATTATAAACTCTGTTATTTTTTGGGGCTTTTGATGCAAAAAAGTGCAGATAACGGGGAACGAAAAAAACGATAAAAACGGCGGTAAACTGACTGCAAGAGAAAAAAGACTAATTGCAAGTAGGGACAGCGGAAAAATACGCAGCAAAAAAGGCTGCCAAAAAGCACGCGGCGGGAAGCGAAACAAAAAAAGTCGAGCTGCAAAGAGGTTCGGCGAGAAAAGTGAGCATCAGACGCGGCTGAAAAATACGCAGTAAAAAAGGCTGCCAAAAAGCACGCGGCGGGAAGCGAAACAAAAAAAAGTCGAGCTGCAAAGAGGTTCGGCGAGAAAAGTGAGCATCAGACGCGGCTGAAAAACGCGCAGTAAAAACGGCGGCAAAAAGACAAAAAGTGCGGACAGACTGTACCCGGCAGCCGTGTCCGCACTTTTTTGCGTTTTTTTAGAGTTGACTTTATGTATTACAGCTCGCTGTTGTCGTAGAAATAACCCTTTTGCTCGAATCTTTCAACGGACTTCATGCCGTCCTTTATTCTGAAAACATAGGTGCAGTCGCCCGCGTAATACATATTCTCCGAACCGAACAAGCCCCTGAGGAAAGTTGTGTTATCCATGTCATGCGTATCGCCTATATAACGGCACTGGGGGATTAGAAGCGTTTTTGAGCGAATTGAACCGTAAATATTACGGTCGTCGTTTATGAGGTGGTGTGCACATTGCAGGTATTCCGAGGACAGAAGATTCTTGCCGTAAAGTGCAATAAGCGCTTCGCCGTTTGTTTCCTCCGCGTCACCGAGGAAGATTGCCGTGCAGTCGTCGAACCAGATTTTGAACACTGTGGTAGATTCGTTCATTCCGCGGTAAGGGGAGCCGAAGCGAGCGCGATACGAAACGGGGAGAATGTCCTCGTGAGTTGTGAGTATTTCAAACTGTGCGCCGGGAATATTGACTATCTCACCCGTGTGGGCTTTGAGCATTTTTACATTCGGATAGAACGCTTCAAGACGCTCTTTCAGACGCTTTGTGCAGCTGTAATCACTCGGCATGAGGGACATTGAGGGGAAGTTGAACATCACGCGTTCGAGTGTTATTTTTTCTCTCTCACGACGCAGAAGCTTTACAAAAACATCCATGTGGTCGTCGTGGTTGTGCGTGCAGACCCAAAGACTTATGCGCAGTTTTTCGTTTCTGTCCTGACCGGTCATGGCGTAGAAGCGTTCCATTATCTCGTCGCACGCCTCCTCAGTTGCCTGCTCGGATTCGCCGCCGTCAATTACTACGAGGGAATTGTCGCGCAGGCGGAGTGCATAGAGCATACCGCAATCGCAGCTCTTGTGGCGGATCATCTTACCGTATTTCAGCGCAAACTGCATTAAAAGCGTGTCGTCGCGTGTTTCCTCAACGCGGTATTCGAAATCGGAAAGGGGAGTGCTTACCCGGTCGAAAATAACTCTCGCGGTGTTGAGCGCACCCGTATAATATGTATAAATGAGCCCCTTACCGTTCGTAAGTTCGGAAAAAATGTTGCCGTTATACTCGCGGTGGAAGGTTTCCTCCCGTCCGGTTTGCTTTAATTCGTTAAGAAAATCTCTGTATTCGTGTGCGGATACATTTTCGGTCACGAGCATGAAGCTGTCCTCATCGCTCACTCCGTTTTCGTTTTCATAGCTGAGTCCCGCGCCGCAGTTTACGGGTTCGGAAATTATTTTTCCGGGGACGGCAATGCCGAGTTCTGTGATGAAATCTGTTGTGGTCATTTCGTTCTCCTTGGTGTTTGTTTATATGTTTATGAGTTTTGCGTGCATTTTTCCGCGTCTATTGCGAGGACGAGCATAACAGCCGAGAGTGCGTCGCGCGGGTCCTTTACATCTATCGTATAGGTGTCTGTCCAATTGAACAGCTCCTTCGAAACGGACGCGACCGTGTCCCCGTAGGAATCCACTACCGAGTAGTCCCAGCCGGTCCAGTTTCCCTCAACGCGCCAGCCGTTATAATCAATATTAAAACGGGGCTTGAAAAGGGGAAATTCCTTTTGTATGCAGCCTAAATAGTCTGTACCAGAATATATCTCGAATTTCGGCAGCAGCGTGAAAACTTTTTCTTTTACAGTCCCTATTTCGCAGCCGGATATATCGTAAATTTTCAGCAGATGTCCCCATGAAAGCTGACCCTTTACGGTGTATACGGTTTCTCCGTTTTCGTTGAAGATATCGTAGCTGTCAAACCATGAAAACATCCGTTGCTTGAATAATAATTTCATAAAATCATCACCCGGATATATGATAGAATATATTGTACCGCTTGTCAATAAAATAAAGAGCAAAAAAAACGGCTTATCGCGTCTGTTTTATGCGGCGCAGCCTGAAAAAATATCCCGGAGGAATGCGCAATGACAAGTACCTCCGGGATAGCTTTTTACTCAACGGATTTAAGCGATGTGACCATATCGATCCGTTTGATTTTCTTTTTGAGAACAAGGTTCACAAGAACGATGAACAGGACGGTAAGACCGCACGATACAATGTAATTGTACCAGCTTATATACTGTCCGTACATTACCGCGTCAATAGAGGTGTACTCTATCAGCAGACGGTGAAGCCCTATGCCGAGGGCAACACCGAGAACAAGCCCGAAAACGGAAACGATAATGTTTTCGCGGTAGATATAGGCATTCATTTCTCTGTCGGTAAAGCCGAGAACTTTCAGAGTCGCAAGTTCGCGGTTTCGTTCGATGATATTGATGTTTGAGAGATTGTAAAGAACTACGATCGCCAAAACTGCGGCGGAAACAACAAACAGAAGAATGACCCACGAGAGCGCCTGAGTTATTCTGCTTATGCTCTGTGTCGTGTCGGCGGTGTACGCAAGTGCCGTAACACCCTCCGTGAGTACCATATCGGAGGCAAGACGGCCTTTGGCGTTCGCCGCCGCGTCTGCGTCCTGCGACAGGATACTGTCCGAGAGCAGTCCTATTGCATAAAAGTATTCCGGCTCATGCGAGGTTGCCGCGCGGTAGACCGCGTCGGTCATGTAGATATAGTGGAAGGTGTAATTTTCGGCAACTGCGCTCACCTTTACCGAGTAGGTATTGCCGTCGGAATCGGAGAAGTTTATGATGCCGCCGGGCTGAACTCCGGCATCCTTTGCGAGCTTTTCGGTAATGACCGCGCCCGAGTCGTCAAGCGTTATCTTTTCGCCTGTTTTGCGGTTTCTGAGGTCGATAAACTCCGGAAGCTCACTCGGTTTTTCGGGGACAAAAACATACACATCGGTCTTTTTCCCGCTGTTTTCGCCGAAGCCTTCCATTGATTTCATTGCAATGAGCGCAAGACTCTTTATACGGGAGTCTGCTGCCGCCGTGTTGAATGCCGCCGTGTGCGTACCGGCAGTCTGAGCGTTGTCGAAGGCTATCTGGAAATCATATTTCGAGATGGCATTTTCGCCGTACTGTTTCGTGACTATTGCCGAAACGGAGTCTAACATTCCGAGGCTTGCAAGTATGAGCGCGCAGCAGCCCGCAATACCCAATACTGTCATTAAAAAGCGCGACTTGTTTCTGAAAAGATTTCTCGCCGTGACCTTTGCGGAGAAGCTGAGCTTTTTCCACAACAAAGATATGCGTTCGAGCAGTATTCTCTTGCCGGGCTTGGGCGCTTTGGGACGCATAAGCACCGACGGCGCGAGCTTCAATTCTTTTGTAAGCGCCGCAACGGTCGCTATCGTTGTGCAAAGAAGCGAAGCGGCGAAGCAGACGAGAATATCGAGCCACGGTATTTTGTAGACGAGAGGCGGCATTGAGTACATGATGCCGTATGCCGAATTTATGGCAAACGGGAACAGAAATACCGCCAGCGACACGCCGAGGATCGTTCCGAAAAGGCAGGCGCTCAGCGAGTAGATAATATATTTGAGCATTACCGCACCCGAAGTATAGCCGAGTGCTTTATAAGTGCCGAGAAGCACCCGTTCTTCGTCAACAAGACGCGTCATGGTCGTAAGGCAGACAAGCGCCGCGATGATAAAGAAGAAAACGGGGAATATGTTCGAAAGCGCCGCAATGTTCTGTACCGACTGTCCGTAGCTTGAATAGCCGGGGGTAGCCGAGCGGTCGTAGACGCTCCATTTGACATTGTCGAGCCTTGCGTAAAGCTCCTTCGCGTCGTTGAGCTCTGCTTTTGCAGCTGCAAGAGAGGATGTGAGCTGGGCGTTTGCCTCGTCGCGTTTTTTCTGCGCTTCGGCAAGGTTCGCCGGGGCGGATTTTACCTGCTGCGTAAGTTCTTTGAGCTTGGCTTCCTCCTGAATTTTCTTGATTTGAAGCTGCAATTCGCCGCTCTGTATTGAAATGCCCTTGCTCGTAAGCTCGTCCTTGTAGTTTGCGAGGTCGGTCGCTGCCTGATCGAGCTTCTTTTTTGTGGACGCGCTGTCGGCAGATGCTTTTTCGAGCGTTGTTTTCATTGTTTCGAGGTTTGCCGCAAGCGCATCGAGGACGGCTTTTTTCTCTTTTATCTGTTTTTCCTGGTCGGCAAGAGCGCGCTTCTGCTGTTCGATATACGGTTCTACGCCGGCGATTATCTCCATGGCAAGACCGTGTGAGGTCAGCTCTTTTATAGAGTTGTACAGCTCCGGATATGTCGTCTGCATCATGCTGATAATCGCCTGCACCTGCTCCTGAGAGCTTGCTGTGAGGTTGCTGTCTTTAATAGTCTGCATGACCTGATCGGCTGTGTTTATAAGTGAATTGGTGGTACTTATAGCTGTGTTAAGCGAGTTTACCTGTTGCTGCGCCGTTGTGCATTCGGAGTACAGAGTGTCGTACTGCTCCTGCTTTTCGGCAAGAGTTTTTGTGCTTTCCTCGTACTGCTCCTTGCTTGCCTGCCACAGCTCATATTTAGTCTGGTAGTCTTTGAGCGCCGCTTCAAGCTGGGCGGAATTGCCGCTTATGGTATTTTCCGCATCCGCAAACTGCTTGTCGAATTCCTCCTGTGCGTCCGCAAGGAGCTTTTCGCCGTTGTCGACAAGGCTTTGAAGTGTTTCTATCGTGGTGTCAAGCTCCTTCATCGCGGTAGTTGCATCTGCCGATTTTTCGGATATGCTTCTCTCGCCGTCCTCTATCTGCTTTAAAAGCTGCGGCTTCAACACGGTAACGCGCTGCTTGACCTGTGTGTCGGAGAGTGCCTTGACGGAGGCTTCATACGGTTCAATATAGTTGTAATATTCCTCCGAAAACGGCTCATAGCTGTCGCTGCCCTGAACCTTTGCATATATTTCGGTGTAGTAGTCCGTTGAAAAAGCCTCGTCCGGAATGAGAATATATGTGCCTATTTTTCCGCTGCCGATGTTGGTGTTTCCGCGTTCGAACGAGATGTAGTAGGGGGAACGAACGATTCCCACTATCGTAAACTCGGTGCTGGAAAGTCCGTTCGGCGCTTCTCCGCCCGATTTTTCAAGCGTTATCTTGCTTCCGATAACAAACGAATCGGGGGTGGACAGATCGCTTGCGTCAACAAGGCATTCGGACGCGGAGGAGGGGTATTTGCCCTCGATAAGCTGAACGCGGTTGATGTAGTTTCCGTCGTCTACACCGTTTAAGAAATTGGCGATGTCGGCAGGGGAGATGCCGTAGGCACGAGTGGAAATTTGCGTGCCGTCGATGTCCGTTTCGATTTCGCCGTTGACCCTGACGAGAGCGTCAACGAATTTCTCGCCCTTTGCGTACTCGATGCCGCTTATCCTTTTGACGGCTTCAACATCCTCGGCTGTAAGTCCCGCCGACGACTGGATCCGTATGTCCATGAGATTATATTGTGTGAAATACTCCTTTGCCGTTGTGAACATGTCGGGCGCGGTCGCTTTTATTCCCGTGAAAAACGCAGTGCCGAGAGCCACAATGAGCAGAATTGAAATATATCGGCTGAAACGCTTGCGCACCGTGCGCAGTGTATCCCTGAAAAGCATTTTTGTCAAATCGGCGGCCTCCTTACCATTCGAGCCGTTCAACGGGCAGCGGATTGTCGTTTACCGCGATCCTGCGTACGCGTCCGTTTTTCATAGTTATGACTCTGTCCGCCATCGGTGTCAGAGCGGAGTTATGAGTGATTATCAGTACCGTCATTCCCGTGTCGCGGCAGGTGTCCTGCAAAAGGGTAAGTATTTGCTTGCCCGTTGTGTAATCGAGAGCGCCGGTAGGTTCGTCGCACAGCAGCAGCTTCGGGTTTTTGGCAAGGGCGCGCGCAATAGACACGCGCTGCTGTTCACCGCCCGAGAGCTGTGCCGGGAAGTTGTTCATTCTGTCGCCGAGTCCAACCCGTTCAAGAACCTTGTCCGGACTCAGCGCCTTGTTGCTTATCTGTGTTGCAAGCTCCACATTTTCAAGCGCGGTAAGGTTCGGTACGAGGTTGTAGAACTGAAAGACGAAACCGACATCGTGCCGTCTGTAAAGCGCCATGCGTTTGCTGCCGAAGCTGTTTATAAGCTCGCCGCCCACGCGCACCTTGCCCTCGTCGCATCCGTCGATACCGCCGAGAATGTTGAGAACGGTGGTTTTGCCTGCGCCTGAGGGACCCACTATCATGCAAAGCTCGCCCTGCTCGACGGAAAAAGATACTCCGTCAAGAGCGTTTATTGTTACCTCGCCCATCCTGTACTTTTTATAAACAGAAGAAAGCTCAATGAAACTCATCTACCGATACCACCTCGTGAGGGAAAAGCAATACAATGCGCTTGAAAGGACCTCTTGCCGCAAACATTTTCCCTATAATAAAGTTATTATATAATACTTCGTCTTTTCAGTCAATCGAAATTTGTCGTAAAGGCATTTTTGTACAAATCTCAGTCACATGATGGAAATTACAAGTAATAAAAATCCGTTATTTGTGAATAAAAATTCTTTCTCCGTTTTTCCTCTGCTTGACAAAGAAAAATACCGCGGATATAATGTACTTTGATTATTTTTCTGCAACATATTTTATAAAGTAACCGAAACAATAACGAAACGGAGCATACATTATGAGCGTTGAAAGAATTCCCTTCGGACTTATGCCCGACGGCAGAGAAGTCTACAAATACATAATTTCGAACAACAACGGCTGCGAAGCACATATCCTCACACTCGGAGCGACGCTCAATTCCTTCGTCACCCCCGACAAAAACGGTGAAATGCGCGATGTCCTGCTGGGCTTCGACACGGTGGACGATTACCTTAAACTCTCCGACTATCAGGGCGCGACGGTAGGTCCGGTCGCTAACCGTATAGGTGGCGCCGCCTTCGATATCGGCACAAAGCACTACGAGCTTGTCGCAAACGAAAAGGATGTAACCTGCCTTCATTCCGGCGGAGAATTCAGCTTTGCTGTGTGGAGCGCGATCGTTGTTGACAGCGACGCCGTGGAATTCGGCTATGTCAGCCCCGACGGACAGGAAGGTTTTCCGGGCGAAACGAAAGTAAAGGTCGTTTTCAGCCTTAAAGACGATAATAAACTTACGATAAAGTATGAAGCGGTAAGTGACCGCGATACCTTTATTAACTTAACAAACCACGCTTATTTTAACCTTAAAGGATACGGTCACGGGACTATTCTTGACCACGAGATTCAAATCTTTGCCGAACGCTACACGCCCGTTGACGAGATGAGTATTCCTTACGGCAGAAACGATCTTGTCGAAGGCACACCCTTTGATTTCCGCACACCTCACCTCATCGGTGAGCGTATTGACGAGGAAAACGAGCAGCTTTCCTTTACCGGCGGCTACGATCATAACTACTGCGTGGACGGCGAGATGGGTGAACTTCGCGAGTGTGCGCGTGTTTTCTGCGCCGAAAGCGGCATAAAAATGAATGTTTATACAACTTTGCCCGGCGTGCAGTTCTATGCCGGAAACTTCCTCAACGGTACGGCAGGCAAAAAGGGCGTTCCCATGGAAAAACGCAGCGGCTTCTGCCTTGAAACGCAGTATTATCCCGACACACCCAATAAGCCCGATTTCCCTCAGTGCTTCTTCAAAGCCGGTGAAAAATATGTGTCCGAAACCGTTTACGAGTTCCCGGACTGCTCCGAAAAATCCGACGCGGAATAACTTACCTGTAGTACGGTATTGACAAGAGTGTGTTTTTGTTATATTATAATATAAATACTTTTGTTTTTTGCGCCTGTACCGTGGCTTTATACGGCTGCTTCAGATAAACGGCTCCCGCTGCCGGTGCGGCGGACATACTTGTTTTTTTTCTCCGGCAAAAACCGGAGAACCGAAACACACACAAGTTTTCGTTATATTCGTTTTGCACATTTTTTACACATTCCTTTTGTTTATCTTGCTCGGGAGGCATAACAGTGAAGAAAAGATCTCTTTTCAGCTTAATAACAGCGGTCGTTCTGCTTATTGCGGTTCTGACGGCTCCCGTCGCCGACGCGGTCGTGTTCACCTTTGAAACTCAGGGAACATACGACGCGCCTAACAGTGCGTGGCTTACCGATGTCGTTATAAACGAGGATACCGCTACTGTCGCAGGTATTATACAGACGGCTAATTTCTCGCCCGTACCGGAGTACAAGTATTCCGAAACACCTTCGAGCTTCAAAAAAGATGTTTCGTACTATACCTCCGTGTACTCGCTTAATACCGGCTTGGCTAAAACCGGCTACATCTACCTTTTCGATCTTCTCAACAAAAATTCCAATATCGTATCGGCGAATGTTTCCGACGCTGCCGTCAGGGACTATCTTGAAGGTATCGGAATAAAGTATCCGTCGTCTGTTTCAACGGACGAGCTTGTTATGGCGCGCGCTCTGTACACCGTGCTTATAACAGGTGCCTACGCCGGTGTAAATGTCGACGGGAAGAGCCTTGACGAAATGATAATGGACTATGTCAGCGTTTTTACGGGAATTGACGCGGCGTCCCTCAAAAAATGGACACCCGGCGGCAGTATCCTCTCGCTTGATGATTACATTCTCGCCGCTTCGAAGCTCTCGCTTTGGACAAACGGCTACGATGTTTCCGCCGAAACCGATTCCGACGAAGTATTCCGTCTTATGGCGGTGATGTCCCTTGAAAAAATGGGAATAAGCACCGACAGGAACGCTTCGTCCGAGCTTATCAAATCTTCGTACACCGCAGCGCTTCTCGGTGTCAAATACGGTGTTTCGCTCAACCGCGAGCGCCTTTCCGAAGCCCTTAAATCGGGCGACGAAGCCGTTGCGTTCTACATTTTGCAGGTTCTCGGTCAGACCGCCGGTCTGTCGATAAGAGAGGACAACTGCTCGTTTGACGACGCTTTCAATCTCGTCGCGGAGAACACGGACGCGTTTAACCTCGAAGAAAACGAATTCTATGCCGACATATACGAGTACAATGTCTATCTCTCTGCAAAGCGCTCGTCCGTTTGGCTCATGCCCAAGGCGTATTCCGGAAGTTCAAAAAACAGCATCGTAGAGCTTTCGATGAACGGCAAAACGCTTCGCAATAACTACTATAACGAGATAGAGCTGAACTCTTCTCTCAAAGTACAGACCTTCACTTTGAGAAGCGAATGCACGAAAAGCGGCAAAACAAAGGTCTGCAACTATGTTTTCAATTTCTATCAGGGACTGAATGACGCGCCGAAGGGCGATATCCCGACAGCAGACGATTTCAACGGTTTCGTTTCGTCCGACACTATTATCGGCAGCATCTTCTCCTCGATGGGTATAAACCGCACCATTACTTCCGTTGTGGACAGCTTCCTTACTGATGTTCCGTCCTCCGTAAAGGGTGTCATCTCCTTTATAGCACCGACCTTCGGTGAGGAGGAAAAAACCTCCGACACGGTCGAAAACAGCGGTACGAATTACGAAAAGGAGCTTGTCTGCTCATCTATTCTCGACAAAATAGGTTCGGTCGCCGACATAGATATCAAGGGCTTGGACGGTATAGGCTACCTCAGCGAGGTCGTTTCCGGCGAAAAACTGAACCTTGTTTCGTTCGGCAAATAATGCACAATTAGCGGGAGGGCAAAATGAACGAAAAGATAATGATCGTCGACGACGACGAAAATATATGCGAGCTCTTGCGCCTGTACCTGACGAAAGAGGGCTTTTCCACAGTCATATTCAATGACGGACAGGCTGCGGTCGACGCGGTAGAAAGCGAAAAACCGTCGCTTATGCTGCTTGACATAATGCTCCCCAAGCTCGACGGCTGGCAGGTTTGCAGAAAAATCCGGCAGAACAGCGATGTGCCGATAATCATGATATCCGCAAAGGGCGAAACCTTTGACAAGATTCTCGGTCTTGAACTCGGCGCGGACGACTATGTTGTAAAGCCCTTTGAAGCAAAAGAGGTCGTTGCGCGTATAAAAGCGGTGCTCAGAAGATCCTCCGCACCCGTTGCCGAAACACCGAAAGAGGTCAATTACGACAATCTTTCGATAAATATCACCAATTACGAGATGAAGGTACGCGGTGTCCATGTCGATGTACCGCCGAAAGAGCTTGAACTCCTCTTCCATCTTGCGAGTAACCCCAAGCGTGTCTTTACGCGCGACCAGCTGCTTGACGAGGTATGGGGCTTTGATTATTACGGCGATTCCCGTACGGTCGATGTGCATATAAAGCGGCTGAGAGAAAAGCTCGAAGGCGTTTCGGATAAATGGGAGCTTAAAACCGTTTGGAGCGTCGGCTACAAATTCGAAACCTATTGATTTTCGGCAGACTTTCGGACGCACGGCAGATTGACTTCGGGTGCTTTGAACAGGCACACGGCATTTTGACTTCGGGTGCTTGAAACAGGCGAACTCCGCGAAGGGTGTCTGTCCATTGTCCTGCGGCTGATTTCTCCGGTGCGCGGCAGACCGATTTTCGGCGTGCCGTGCGGGCAGGTTCCGTAAAAGGGTGTTCACCCGTATCCTTATACATTATATACAATACAACAGAAACGAGCTTACAATGAGTATCCTTAAACGACGCTCCCCCGGGAGTATGTTCAAAAGATTGTTTACCCTTATGACGGCAACAATGCTTCTATGCATTTTTGTCGCCGGGTTCTCATTGATGTTTTTTTTCGTTAGCTTTTGGAAAAATGACAGGCTCACATCACTTGCAGACGACGCTTTGAGCCTTGCTCAGAGCGTCGAAGCTTTTTATCGCGACAAAAGCGTTTCGGGCGGACTTGATGAAACAGCTGTCGTGTCCGGATTTATGGCTGCCGTGCGTGACTCGGGCGATGCCGTTGTGTTTATTACGGACGAAAACGGAAAAATTACCATGTGCGGCGACCACGGCGGAAGCTCGGAGGATTGTCCGGTTCATTTCGACAGCGTTTTTCCCCGTGAGATTCTCGATAAATGCACCGAAACGGGGAAAGAATACTCTTTCGATGAACCGATAAAGGGCTTCGGGAGCAGCGAAAACGACACATTCCTGTGCGCGGTAGCTCCGTACCATACGCAGGACGGCATCTGCTACGCCGTCTGTATGCAGTCGCTTATAAGCGCGTATCTGCCGTACACAACAGAATTCGTGCGAATGATAATCCTGACGGGTCTTATTGCCGTGCTGCTGTCATTTTTTTCCTCACTTGCCGTTTCCTACAAGATGGCAAAGCCGCTCAAAAAAATTACGGATATAACGCATGAATACGGCGAGGGCAACTTCACGGAGAGAATAAGCGAGCTTGACACTTACTCCGAGCTTACCGAGCTTGCCGAAGCGTTCAACTCCATGGCGGATAACCTCGCGGTGACGGAACAGTCGCGCAGCAATTTTGTTGCCAATGTTTCGCATGAATTGAAAACCCCCATGACGATAATAAGTGGTTTTATCGACGGAATGCTTGACGGTACGATTCCCGAGGAGGATCGCGAAAAATATCTGAAAATAGTATCGGATGAGGTAAAAAGACTTTCGCGGCTCGTCGTTGCGATGCTCAATATGTCTAAAATTGAGGCAGGAAAGCTTATACCGAGTTTGGCGGAGGTCAACCTTGCCGATTTAATATGCCGTACGGTCATCGGATTCGAAAAGGTCGTCAATGATAAAGACATACGCGTTATAGGTCTTGATTCGCTTGAAAATGTGACGGCGAATGCAGACGGCACGCTGCTCACGCAGGTCATATATAATCTTTTTGACAATGCCGTCAAGTTCACTCCGCACGGCGGTACAATCTCACTGTCGCTTACCTCTGACAAAAAGAACGCCGTGATTAAAATAAGAAACAGCGGCAAGGGAATTTCCGCCGAGGAACAGGCGCTTGTTTTTGACAGATTTTATAAAGTTGATAAGTCGCGCGGGCTTGATTCCAAAAGCTTCGGCATGGGATTGTATATTGTTAAAAGTATAATTGAACTCCACCACGGAACCATAAGCATTAACAGCGAGGAAAACGGTTATACTGAATTTGTTATCAAGATTCCGATATAATTTGTCATTTTTTGTGTTTTATAAAAATGTTTTAATGCTCGTTTAAACACAGCGTTTTATTATTCAGTCACAATAAAAAAAACGGGAAAGGACATACTACCATGAACGATTACGAGAATAAATACGGTACAAACGGCGAGAATACCGATCCCGAAAACGGTTTCTCCGAAGCTTCCGGCGAACAGTCGGCAGAGAACACAGCCGCAGCTTCCGGCAGCGGTGAAAATGCATCAGCCGAACAGACGAGTGACGGCTACACGGCTTTCTCCGATGTTGACACAAATTCGCATGAGGAAAACGGCAGCACAAGCACCGAAACGGACAGCGGCGAAACGAATAACGGCTCCGCCAATACCGGCAGCGGTTATCCGTACGGCGCGAATGGCAGCGGCTCAAACAACGGCGGTTATCCGTACGGCGCGAACAATAACGGTGCAAACAACGGAAACGGCAGCTATCCGTACGGCGCGAATAGCAGCGGCTCAAACAACGGCGGTTATCCGTACGGCGCGAACAATAACGGTGCAAACAACGGAAACGGCGGCTACCCGTACGGTGCAAACAACAACGGCGCGCATAACGGCTATCAGACCGGCTCCGGCAATCCGTACCCCTATGCAAACGGTATGCATCCCGACAACGGATACGCCTATCCTCCGCAGAACGGCTCGAACGGCAAGCGCGGCAAAAAAGGAAAGACGGTGTTTATCGTCATTGCGGCGGTATTCTTTATCTTTGCGGCAGTCGGCATAATATCGCTGTTCATGGGAACGGACGACCCCGATACTTCGACAAAGCCCACAGACACCAAGGGTATCGAGAATGTTGACGAGGTCACTATAAATTCGACTCCTACGAGAAGCGACTCCGATGCCGCCGGCGGCACGGTGCTTTCCGCTTCGGCAGTCTACAAAAAGGTCAAGGATTCTTCGGTCGGTCTGCTTGTTTACAACGGTTCTTCGCTTGCTTCCGAAGGCTCCGGCGTTATCTTCACCGAGGACAGTGACGGAAAATACACATACGTTATCACCTGTGCCCATGTTATTTCCGACAGCGGCGTGTCGATAATGGTTCAGCTTTCAAACGGCAAAGAGTATAAGGCGGAGGTCGTCGGCTACGATACGGTTACGGATATCGGCGTTGTCAGAATCGAAGCCAGCGGACTGAGCAAGGCGGAAATAGGCGATTCCGGCGCACTTGTTGTCGGTGAAACGGTATATGCGATAGGCAACCCCGGCGGAACGGAGTTTGCAAACTCCTTCACTAACGGCATAATCTCGGCTATTGACCGTCCCGTCAGCTCCTCAAAAACCGGCTACACAATGGAATGCATTCAGCATACGGCTGCGATCAACCCCGGCAACTCCGGCGGTGCGCTTGTAAACGAATACGGTCAGCTTATCGGTATCAATTCGATGAAGATAGTCGCAGACGACTACGAGGGAATGGGCTTCTCTGTACCGTCCTCGGTATTTGTAAAGGTCGTAAACGAGATAATCTCCAACGGATACGTTACAAACCGTCCCAAGCTCGGTATAACCTATGTCGCGGCTTCTTCGCAGCAGTCTTATGCTATGTACGCAGCTATAAAGGGACTGCCCTCGGGTACGATCGTTATTTACTCCATCTCGGACGACAGCTCCTTCAAGAATACCAAGGCACAGAAGGGCGATATGATAATCGCTGTCAACGGCAAGTCGCTTGACACCACCTCGGTCCTCTCCGAAACGATTGAAAAATCGAATGTCGGTGATAAGCTTACTCTTACGCTTGTCCGTGTTGACTTTAACAACAACTATAAATCCGAGCAGTTTGATGTTACCGTAACTCTGGTCGAAAACAGGGGCGACACATACGCGACGGAGGAGGACACGACCTCGCAGAGCAGTTCTCCCTTCGACAGCTCGAACGGTTCCGACAGCGACGCATACGATTACTTCAAGGACTATTTCGACCGTTATTTCGGCGGCAACAGCGGCAGATAAAAAACGCGTTTGTTAACAGAAAAATCAAAGAATAAATAAGATGACCGCAAGGCGCAGTCTCAAACTGTATGCCTTGCGGTTTTTCTTTATGAAAGCGGCGAAACCGACGGTTCGTTTGGGCTTACATTATAAAGATATGTATTTTCACGGGCGGCGAAAAGATGTTCTTACGGAGAAAAAACGGCGGCGTGTTTTCCGTTTTTTCCCGGGAGCGGCGGGAGAGGGAAGCTTTCTCTTGATTTTCGGCGCAAAAAATGGTACTATTTCAGAAACGGCTTTTCCGTACAAAAAACAGTAAAGGCGGAGATGTATGAATTATTTATCCGATATAGAAATAGCTCAGAGCCACAAAATGCGTCCGATAAGCGAAATTGCGGCTTCGATAGGAATAGACGAAAAATATATAGAGCCTTACGGGAGATATAAGGCGAAAATATCGCCGGAGTTTGCGAAAAAAAACGGACGCAAAAACGGCAAGCTCGTTCTCGTGACTGCAATAACGCCCACCCCGGCAGGCGAGGGAAAGACTACCACCACCGTGGGGCTTGCAGACGGGCTTCGCAGAATCGGCAAAAGTGCCGTCTGTGCTTTGAGAGAGCCGTCGCTCGGTCCCGTTTTCGGTATAAAGGGCGGCGCTGCCGGCGGCGGTTATGCTCAGGTAGTACCGATGGAGGACATAAATCTGCATTTTACCGGAGATTTTCACGCGATAGGCGCGGCAAACAACCTTCTCGCCGCAATGCTCGACAACCATATTCATCAGGGAAATGCGCTCGGAATAGATGTCCGCAAGATAACATGGAAGCGATGCGTTGATATGAATGACCGACAGCTTCGAAATGTTGTCGACGGTTTGGGCGGCAGAGTGAATGGCACACCGCGCGAGGACGGCTTTGACATCACCGTTGCAAGTGAAATTATGGCGGTTTTCTGCCTTGCCGAAAATATTTCCGACCTCAAAGAGCGTTTATCCCGTATCATAGTAGGGTACACTTACGATGATAAGCCCGTTACCGCCGGTGATTTGAAGGCGGTCGGCGCAATGACCGCTCTTTTGAAGGACGCGATAAAACCGAACCTCGTTCAGACGCTTGAAGGCACGCCCGCGTTTGTCCACGGCGGACCGTTTGCGAATATCGCGCACGGCTGCAACTCGGTGGCTGCGACGCGTCTGGCACTGAAAAGCGCGGACTATACCGTTACGGAAGCGGGCTTCGGTGCCGATCTCGGAGCGGAAAAATTCCTCGATATAAAGTGCAGGCTCTCGGGACTTGTCCCCGACGCTGCGGTAGTGGTCGCGACCGTCCGCGCTCTTAAAATGCACGGCGGACTGGCGAAAAACGAGCTTTCCCACGAAGATATCGGCGCGCTCGAAGCGGGTATCCCGAATCTTCTCCGCCATGTTTCGAATATCAAAAATGTTTACGGCTTGCCGTGCGTGGTCGCGCTGAACCGTTTCCCCACGGATACCGACGCAGAAATAGAATTTGTTATGGAAAAATGCGCCGCTCTCGGCGTGAATACCGTGCTTTCTACCGTGTGGGCGGACGGCGGCAAGGGCGGCGAAGCACTCGCAAGGGAAGTGGTTCGGCTCTGCGAAGAAGAAAAGGGCGACTTTCGTTTTGCCTACGAGCTTGACGGCACTATCGCCGAAAAAACAGAGGCTGTTGTAAAGCGTGTTTACGGCGGTAAGGGAATAGTTATGACTCCGGCTGCCGAAAAACAGGCACAGCGTCTGGGGCAGCTCGGCTTTGACAAGCTGCCGGTGTGCATAGCCAAAACACAGTACAGCTTTTCGGACAACCCCGTTTTGCTCGGTGCGCCCGAGGACTTTACGGTCACGGTAAAAAGCGTCAGAGTATCCGCCGGCGCAGGCTTCGTTGTTGTTCTCACGGGCGATATTATGACTATGCCGGGACTGCCGAAAAAACCCGCAGCAGAGAATATTGATGTTGATGCCGGCGGCAACATAACCGGCTTGTTCTGAGCGGACGAAAAGCATAAGCACAGCGACGGCGTTCGGCACGGCACGGAAGAAAATTCCGGTTTATTTTGAGCATGACGCTTTCAGAGCTGCGGCGGCGGCACACTGCCCGGGACAGATGTAAAAAATGCATTTTGTCCGCTTTTGACGGGGCGGAAAGTGCCGCCTTTTTCGATTCGTGCCGATAAAAAAACTATTAGCAAAAAAAATGTTGACTTTTACATTTTAATAATATATATTAAATTCAATAATTACTATTCGTTGTTAACGGAGAGGGGCTGCATAATTGGAAAACAATGTCATTATCGATCTCAGAAATATTTCTGTATCGTTTGATGGTGAAACAATTCTCGACAAGTTAAATCTTTATATTAGAAACGGCGAATTCATAACCTTTTTAGGACCTTCCGGCTGCGGCAAAACCACAACGCTTCGCGTTATTGCCGGTTTCCTTACACCCGATGAAGGTGATGTTGTTTTTGACGGAAAGATAATCAATGGTGTTCCTGCTCACAAGCGTCAGGTAAACACCATTTTTCAGCGTTATGCGCTGTTTCCGCACCTGAATGTTGCGGAGAATATTGCATTCGGCCTTAAACAGAAAAAGATGAAAAAAGCTCAGATAGACGAGAAGGTCGCCGAAATGCTCGCCCTTGTAAATCTTAAAGGGTTTGAAAAGCGCAATGTTAATTTGCTTTCCGGCGGTCAGCAGCAGCGCGTTGCGATAGCCCGCGCCCTTGCGGTCGACCCCAAGGTGCTTCTTCTGGATGAGCCTTTGGCGGCGCTTGACCTCAAACTGCGTAAGGATATGCAGGTGGAGCTTAAAAATATACAGCAGCGCCTCGGCATTACATTTATTTTTGTAACGCACGACCAGGAGGAGGCTCTGTCCATGTCCGACACGATAGTTGTCATGGACGGCGGTAAAATTCAGCAGATAGGCACTCCTACCGATATATATAACGAACCGAAAAACGCGTTCGTCGCCGATTTCATCGGGGAAAGCAACATCGTAGACGGTATTATGCATAAAGACCGCGTGGTTGAGTTCTCCGGACACACCTTTGATTGTGTCGACGGCGGCTTTAATACGGACGAGCCGGTTGATGTTGTCGTTCGCCCCGAGGATGTAGATGTTGTCCCGATTGAGAACGGAATGCTCACAGGCACCGTGACCTCCGTTACCTTCAAGGGCGTACATTACGAGATAATCGTGGATATAGGCGGCTTTATGTGGATGATTCAGACCACTGATTTTGTCGGTGTGAACGAAAAGGTCGGACTTTTTATTGAACCCGACGCAATTCACATCATGAAAAAGTCGGAGTATTCGGGCAAATTCGGCGACTACTCCTCATTCAGCAACGAGCTTGACGAGCTGTCCGATGCGGAAAGTGAGCCGGAGGAATGAAAAAGGTGAACTCCTCTGCCGTAAAAGAGAAGTCGTCTGCTTTGCAGCGCTTTCTCGCCGCACCGTACATGGTGTGGGCGGTGCTCTTTATTTTGGTGCCTCTGGTTTTTATCGCCTATTACGCTTTTACGGACGATAATTTCAGCTTTACTTTTGACAATATCGCGAGGTTTTTCAACGCGACCTCCGAAATAACAGCCGAAAGCGGCGAAGTGACCGAAGTAAGAACTTACATTCTTATTTTCCGGCGTTCGGTAAGGCTTGCCGTTATATCAACTCTTATCTGTTTTTTGCTCGGCTATCCTGTCGCGTATATAATTTCGCGCATGAAGCCGAGGACGCAAAAGACCATGATAACCGTCATCATGATCCCCATGTGGATGAACTTTCTTATAAGAACATACGCGTGGATGAATATTTTGCAGGATACGGGTATCATAAACTTGCTTCTTGTAAAAATCGGCTTGCAGCCCTTCCATATTATAGGTACTCAGGCGGCTGTCGTCATAGGTATGGTCTACGACTATCTGCCTTATATGATTCTGCCCATATATTCCGTTATGGCGAAGCTCGATGTTAAACTCTTCGAAGCGGCTCACGACCTCGGCTGCACCTCGTTCGGAGTTCTGCGCAGAGTCGTTTTTCCGCTTACCATGCCGGGAGTTATCTCAGGCATCACAATGGTGCTTATCCCGTCGGTCAGCACCTTCTACATCTCCCAGAAGCTTGGCTCGGGTAAGTTTTTTCTTATCGGCGACGCGATCGAGGGGCAGTATATCGCAAATAATCTGCACTTTGCGGCGGCTATCGCGTTTATCATGATGATAATTCTTCTTGCCGCGATGGCGCTTTTAAGGCGGCTTGCCGAAATTAAGTTTAAGGGGGCGCGCACATGAAAGCGGTATCTAAAATTTACATGGCGCTGGCATTTGTATTTCTGTTCGCTCCCATTGTTTTGATGCTTGTTTTTTCGTTCAACGACTCGAAGAGCCTTTCCGTTTTTGCCGGCTTTTCGCTTAAATGGTACAGGGAGCTTTTAAGGGACGAGCAGACGCTCACTTCCGTAAAAAACACACTGATTCTTGCGCTCTCGTCCTCCGTCATTTCCACCGTGATGGGGACTGCCGCAGCTGTCGGTATTGATAAGATCCGCAGCAAGTGGTACCGTACCGCAATCGACACGGTGACTAACATTCCCATGGTGAACCCCGATATAATCACGGGTATTTCACTTATGCTCATGTTCGTTTTTGTGGGCAGAATATTCGGTGCATCCACAAGCCTCAGCTTTTGGACGATGCTTATAGCGCACATCACCTTCTGCCTGCCGTATGTTATATTGCAGGTTCTGCCGAAGCTCAGCCAGTCGGACAGGGCGCTGCCCGAAGCCGCGCGCGACCTCGGCTGCTCGCCGGTTCAGGCGTTTTTCAAGGTGCAGCTTCCCGAGCTTATGCCGGGTATTCTCACCGGGCTTATTATGGCGTTTACACTTTCGCTCGACGATTTCGTCGTGAGCTATTTCACCGCAGGCACGGGCTTCCAAACGCTGCCCATCCGTATTTACGGAATGACGAAAAAGACGGTAACTCCGAAGATGTACGCGCTCTCAACGCTTATCTTTTTTGCGGTTCTGATTCTTTTAATGCTCTCGAATCTTGCCGACAGGGACGAGAGCAAGACCGTCAAAAAGCACAAAAAAACCAAATAATTCCGGGAGGGACTAAAATATGAAAAAAGCAGTTTCGATTCTTCTCAGTGTTGTTATTTTTGCCTCGTTTGCATTCTGTTTTTCGGGGTGCGGCTCCGAAAAGGCGCTTGTCCTCAATGTCTATAACTGGGGCGAGTATATTTCCGACGGCAGCGAAGGCTCCTTCTTCACCGAAAAGGAGTTCGAGAAATGGTACGAAGCAAAGTACGGACAGAAGGTCAATGTCAACTACGAAACCTTCAACAGCAACGAGGATATGTATGCAAAGCTTAAATCGGGTGCCGTAAGCTACGATGTTATCATTCCGTCCGATTACATGATAGCCCGTATGCGCAGCGAGGATATGCTCCTGAAACTCGATTTCAACAATATCCCCAACTACAAGAATATAGACGATAATTTCAAGGGGCTTTATTACGATCCCGATAACGCCTACACCGTTCCTTATGCATACGGTATCGTCGGCATAATCTACAACGCCAACGAAGTTGACGAAACGGACGCAAAGGGCTGGGACCTTATGTGGAACGAGAAGTATTCAAAAAGGATACTTCAATTCAATAACTCCCGTGACGCCTTCGGAACAGCCATGTATAAGCTCGGAATTGATGTCAACACCACCGATACCGCCGAGTGGGACAAGGCTTTCGAGGAGCTTCAAAAACAGAAGCCGCTCAGATACGGTCTTGTAATGGACGAAATTTTCAATTATATGGAGTCCGGCGAAGCAGCCATCGGCGCGTATTACGCAGGCGACTACTTCACGATGAAGGAAGATCAGGCTGAAAATGTCGACCTGAAATTCTATTATCCCGATCCTACCAACTACTATATAGACGCTATGTGCATTCCGTCCTGCTGCAAGAACAAAGAGCTTGCCGAAATATTCATAGACTATATGCTTACCGAAGATCCCGCGGTCGCAAATGCGGAGGCTACCTGCTACGCGTCCCCCAATAAGCTTGTTGTCGCAAGCGAGAAATACAAGGAGGATATGGGTGAGGAAGCTATAAAGGTGCTTTATCCGTCGATTGAAAACTTTGCGGCTCAGTACAACAAAAACGCCTACAAAAACCTTGACAACAAAACGCTCGACTATATAAATACGCTTTGGGAAAAGGTCAAGAATAACTGATAGTTATTTTCCGACGGACGGAATTTGTCCGGGACAATAAAAAAGTAATGAAAAACGCAGAGCGCACCGTGAAGCTCTGCGTTTTTTTACCGGTTCTTATCGTTCGTTCTCCGATTTTTTCAATTTTCGTGCTGCCTGTTTTCCGTGATTGCAATGCTTTTTTCATATCCCGTTTTCTGCCCCGTCTTTTTAGGCTGACGGGACTTGAACCCGTGTCGGTTTTGACCGGCTGGTTTTCGCTC
>JAEDGF010000028.1 GCA_016297645.1 Clostridiaceae bacterium | reverse complement strand
GAGCGAAAACCAGCCGGTCAAAACCGACACGGGTTCAAGTCCCGTCAGCCTAAGCGCCGCTTTTCAGAATTTCAGTTCGAAACGATACTGAGTATCTTCGTCATACCACATCGGGAAGTTTGTACCCCATGTATTGTTGTAGAGGTTGAAATAAACTCCTTCTTTTTCGTCGGGTACGACATTGACAAAATCGACAAGGTGCGGCAAGCCGGGAGAAACAAGCGAAGCATCGTAAGAAACGATTTCGCACTCGTTGTACTTCACGCCGTAGTCTGTCGCATGAAGATTTCGTCCTCCGCGGGAAACGACCTTTTTCGGGTCGATGAATGTTCCGAGCTTTCTTATCTTCGGTTCTTTGTCATTGACACAGAAACCGACCCAAAGCGCTTCGGCAATTCTGTTTGCGGGCTTTCCGAACATTCCGAGCGTTATTCTTACCGATTCACCGAAAGTGAGCTTGATTTGAATAACTTCGGGTGCGCCGCATTCTTTACGCGCTTTTTTGCAAAAAGAATAATTCACCGTAACAGAATCTCCGTCTGAATAAACGGCAGCTTCCGGATAAAAGCTCTCATAGTTCTTTACCGCTCTGTCCATTCCGATTTTTGTGAAATCCTCAAACGCCCAATCATCCTCAATGCGATGATAACGCTTATGGAATCTCATATAGTCGTCATAGCAGAACTGTTCGTACATAAGGCTCAGCAGCTTATGGTTTTCGTCGGCGAGAATTTTTCCGTTCTTTGAAAGGCAGATAATTTCACCCTTGTCGTTGAATTCAACGGTGTAAGCTCCGATTTTTATCGGAGTAAATTCCGCAACTCGTTTCCCCGAAACGGAAAAATCGTATTTCGCCGTAGTTTCGGACAAAGCTCTGAGATACTCAACCTTTGCACTGTCGGAAAGGCTGTTGAATATGTCGAGATAGAACTTGCGCTGTTCGAGCCACGAACACTCCATCTTTTTGAAGCCGTAGTCATTTCGGTGTGCTTCAAAGTCACTGCGGGAAAAATTCAGCTTATCGTTAAGGTGAGTTTTTTCATCAAGTCCCCATGTGTGTTCGGGAATAAGCATCAGCGCGCCGCCGAGAATTTCTTTGTCGTCGCCCTCGGGCAAACGTGCAAACACTCCTTCAAGCGCCCTGAACTCGGCGACCTTTTTTGGGTCGCTTCCCACACCGTGGATCCATGTGTCGCCTATTTCATCCGTTACAACGGGCAAAGTGCTTTCGATTTCTCTCAGTACATAGGCAACATCGTTCAAATCGGCTGCGACAAGCTCCGCTCCGGGAACCTTCTCGCGAAGTGCGGCAAAAGTTTCCTCTACTTCTTCGGGAGTCTGACCGCCGAGGTTATCGTTGGTATGCGCAAAATACAACGCAACCCCCGTTTCACCGAGAATCGTAAAGTCGCCGTACTCTCCGTTATAGATAACATTTATGCTCTCGCCCGTATCGCACTGCCATCTGAAAATCTCCGGAACATCGGGTACTGCGGAAGCCGGGTTAACACCCAAATGCAGAAATTCGATTCCGGCATTTTTCAAAAACGGTATAATTGCCTTCGTGTGTCCCGGAACATCGGTCATTTTCGCAGCTATCGTCTTTTTGCCGAACTGACGGTCAAGACGCGCACTCAGCGAAAGTCCGTACTTGAAAAGCTCCGAAGACATAAGCTCGGTGTGCGTTGTAAAAGGGAGTCCGTGCCAGCGGATATCACCGTTTTTAATAGCTTCTTCAAGTGCTGCTCTGTTTTCGGGGGACGCTGTTCTCAGATACTCGTAAATGAGCCACGAACCGGTCGTCCAGCAAAAGGAAGCCGAGCTTTTGTTCTTACGAAGTGTATCGGCAGTCTTTATTGCGTTCGGGATGAAAACTTTTTTGTATTTTTCGATAACGGAATTTGAATAGTCGGTGAAACCGATATCAAGATGTGTTTTAAAAACTATAAGAACCTTATTGATTTTCATAAATTACCTCTGTAACGAGCTTTATTTTCCTTCGACTTTAACGAGCCATCTGATAGTGCCGAAAACTTTTTTAACGGCATAGTACGAGGGTTTGGGATTTCCCTGTATGTCGACAAGCCCCCATCTCGTTTCTGTCGGGCAGTCGTGCTGACCGCAGATGTGACAGGCTCTGCTGTCTGCATAACAATAGACAAACGCGCCTATCATGTATTCTTTTTTATAAAAGTGCATCAGGATATGCTCATAGAACTTCGCCTGCCCCTGAGGGGTGTGGTCATATCCCGGTATTTTAGTGATTGCCGGAAGCTCTTTATAAAGGTGATTTGTCAGATCGCTGCGGAAGATAAGATTAAAATATCTTCCGGGATCGTTTTTGCAGACATTTTTAACATGGTCTTTCATGACGGAGGGAAGATTTTCAACGAATCTCTCAATATTTGCCTTTGCGTCGTTCTCGTCGGAAACACCGTAGCCTTCGAGAATCTTTTTCTTTTCGTTCGCAGGAACGGGGTGTCCGTCGCTGATATAGCCGAACTCCATTATAATTATGGGTTTTCTTGTCATCGCCCAAAGGTAGTCAAGCATAGCGTCAAACATAAAGAAGAAGCCCGGAAGTGAATCGAAGCAGCCGAGGTACATATCGATTCCTATGTAGTCACAGTATTTATGATACGGCTTAATAAAAGAATGAAGATCAGCCTGCGGACCTGCGGAATTGTAGCCTATCAGGATATCGCCCTTTACGGGGTACATGGCTTCAAGCTGAATGCCAATGTATCTCACGGCTTCTTTCATATTGAGCGGAAGTGTGAAATGCGGCATTCCCATTTCGTTCGTTATCTGAAAACCGCCTACAATTCCTTGCAGCTCGGTCACCATAAAACGCGCGTCGCGGCGGAGTATCTCCTCACCCTCTGGTGTACGGACATCAACGCCGTTTGCAAAATAAGCACGGGGATAAGGTGTGACAGCCATAACCTTGATACCGTTATCGGCATATCCCTGAGCCTTTTTCTTGAATTCAAGAAAATCCTCCGTCACATTTCCATCCGCGTCAAGCGGAGGCTTGGTTATATCAATTCTTATCCAGCCGATGTTTGCTTCTCTTATCTGAGCGTAATTATCGGTCGGGTGGCAAACACCGCAGAGAAATTCCTTTTTACGCTGCTGCTCCGTCTGCCGGGAATGCTTTTTAATAAAGGGGTATTTAGCAAGGTTCAGCGGCAGATATTTAAGACCATACTTTATCTGCTCAACAATAAACTGTTCCATATCAAGCTCCTTTTAGTTTATATTTTATCGGACATTTTAAAAACAAGCTCTCCACCCTGCAAAAGGTGTGAAGCCTTTATCGAGCGCCCTTCAACAGGTACCGAATTAAACAGAATTTTTTTCACATATATGTTGCTGTCTGAATTGTTTTCTGCCTTGATTTTCAGAACATTGCCGTTAAACAATTCTATCTCGGCACTGTTTATTATCGGAGAACCGAACAGAAACAGGTCCTGACCGGCAACAGGATAAATTCCAAGGCAAGCGAATACATAATATGACGACAGTGCGCCCGTGTCATTATTGCCGGGCAGACCTCCACGCCCCGATTTGAACATATTTTTCATGCCGGCTCTGAGCACCTCACAGGTTCTGTCGTGACGCCCGGCGTAAATATATGAATACGGTGCTTCGGTGTCTGATTCATTGTTGAAGCCCTCAAAACGACCGAGCATCATACCCTCTTGAACGGGAGTGTAATCGTTCGGATCCGTCGGAAGTCTGACGGGAGGTGCGCCGTAACCGAAGAAATCATCCATAAGACGGACAAAACGCTCATTTCCTCCGGCAATTCTTATTCGTTCTTCCATATCTACCATCTGGCGGAAAGAATAATTATATAGTGTTCCTTCATAATAAGAGCTGTCGGCACTGAGAAGTCCGGTTTCAGGATCGTAGCACTTCTTCCACTGCCGTGAAAGCGGTAAAAGAAGCTCAGCTAACTCATAATCTCCATTTTCGCGTGCAACCTCGGCAGTCAGAGCGCAGCAGTCTGCCATATCAAGCATCCATGTATGCGAGCCGCAAACACCGTCAACGGTAAAATCTTTTTTGTCGTCGGCAAAAACATCCGTTTTTATTACAGAAAGCATTCTGCCGACATCAATATCATAACCGTACCTGTATGCGGTGAGCAGAACATAGCTGCCGAGCATACGCGCCTGACCTGAATGCTCCATCAGATGGTCGGTTACGCCGAGACTGTTGGGAATAACACCGAGCGCCTCCCCTGTCCGTAAAAGCGTTTGAACGAGCTTTTGTCCCTGTTCCCCATCGGTCATGAGAAGGAGCGGCACTGCCGTTTTGTATATGTCCCAAAGGGTGTTCAGATCTATTGAAAAAGGTCCGTCCCCAGGGTACAAAAAGCTTTCGCCCTGTCTGTCGGCAGGCTTAACAAAGGAATGATATAAATTCGAATAAAATATTTCGGTATTGCTTTTATCAAAGAAATCGGCTTTGATTTTTGACAGCGCATTTTCCCACTTCCGCGCGGCTGCTGCTTTGACATCATCAAAAGCCGTCGCTTCCGTGAAATAACCCTCCGCCTGCGCAAACGAGCGCAGAGAAAAAGAAACGGTGATTTCCGCGCTGTTTTCGGCAGCGTCAAAAGCGAGTTTTGTTTCACTTTCTTTCCGGAAAGTATCGGACGCTTTAAGAGCGGCAAACACATCAATCCCCTGAGTTCTGAACGAAACAAACGCTGTTTTGCCGGAAATCTTCAATTCAATTATTTCGAGCGGCTCGTCTAAAAAACGCGGGCATTGCAGTCCGTTTGTTGTAAGATCGACGGTCACCTTACCGCCGCTTTCGGTAAAGGAAAAGCGGTGCAGTGCAGTGTGGTGAGAAGCGGTAACTTCACACTTTATACCGTCGAGAACGCAGGAATAATACCCCGGCTCGGCTTTTTCTTCTCCGTAAGTGCGCCTGCCGAAGGACTCGGCTGTTTCGGGAGCAACTACAAGGAAATTGTAGTAATGCCCCATAGTCCCCGTTCCGCTCTGCTGCAAATGTGCAAAGCCGAGAAGCTTTTTTCCGTTCTCAAAATGGTTTGGGTGTGAATGCGAATTGGGCATAAGGTCGCCGTAACCGGTGGGATAACCGCCGGTGTAAGGCGAAACAGACATTGCACCGAACGGTACGCACGCTGCCGGGGAGGTATTGCCGCATCCGGCTTTTATAAAAAACCATCTTGCGGCAAGCCCTTCGGGTGAAACTATATCGGTTTCACCCGTTCCCTGAAAAACATTTACATACTTGCAAAATTGCATTAAGATAAGCTCCTTTCAGTCGACATTAGCGGTTTCGCCGTCGCTTTCGAGAGATTCCATTATTTCTTCGAGTTCTTCGTTTACCGTATGTTCTTTTGCAAGAAGCGCGCGGCGTTCATTAAGCGCAATATACATCTTTTCACGCTTTTCGCCTTCAAGATCGTAGAAGAAGTACGGGATCATTCTGACGACAGACGGGAGAATTCTTATACCGTTGAAAAGGAAGAATACTCTCTGATAAACCTTCTTGCTGCCCTGTGACCACGGAAGCATGGGAATAGTGGAATCGTAGCCCGACCACTTGAACAGCTGAATCGTAAGAAGTGCATTAAGCGGTGCAGTAATCTTTGAAATAAGACCCGTTATAAGTCCTATCGTGCCGTCGGGGCGTTCGCCGGTAACATACTCCGTGTAGTCGTTTATCTCTCTCTTTAACTCCTCCTCGAACACATTAGCAGGACCGTTATTAAGAGCATTCAAGCCGTAGAAGAACGCATATACCCCTACGATAGCCCATCTGTGCTGAACGAGCGGGCAGCCGATGCAGACCATGCCGAGGCAGCACAAAAGGTCCCATATACGCAGCGCTATAACAGCCTTGCGGTTGTTGTGCTTGAAGAGCTTTTGGAATTTCGGAATGAGCATGATGCTTACGGGGTCGAGTATATTGTACACCATATAAGCTAATAACGAGGGAATCGAACCGCCGAAAATCTCCTGCTGTGTAACGACATCCCATGAGTAACCGCCGTCGCTCCACCAGCTGACCGAGAACTCGGCGATGAAGTTTCTGAGGGCGTATTTGTTTTTAAGGATATAGAAAAGTGATTTCATTATGGGTGCCGGCTTGGGTTGGAGAGCAATTCTCTCTTTGCAGCCGAACGCCATTGCCATGTTTCCGACAGCACCGATGGAACAGGTGATAACAGCAAGAATGCAGAATATCATCGGCATGGGAACATTTATGTAGCCCTTGTTGTTAAGTTCCATAAGCGGCAGGAAAATAATATAAACTATCTGCGAGCCGCCCTCGCCAATGTACTGCGAAAGGAGACCGACCGTGATTCTGTCCTTCGGGTTTGCGGTTTGGAGCGTAACCATGTTGTCGCGGGGAATGGTATAAATAGTCGAAAAAGTTTCCTGTATAAACAACATTACGAAAACGAAGATGATCTTCTTCGGGTCGTTGCCCGCCCTGTCGCCGAGGAAAATAGCGCCGGAATACATAATTGCGGTAGTAAGGAAATACGGGATTGCGGTTGCAAAAATGTACGGTCTTGCCTTGCCCCAACGCGTACGGGTACGGTCGTAAGCGATACCCATAAGAGGATTATTGAGAACATCATAAATGCCAATCAATGTAAGAATAAGCGTGACATAAGTCATGTCTATTTTAAGAACATTTATGAAGTAAAGCTTTTGATACTGGTTTAAGCCTTTCAGCATTTTGGCAGCGAACTGACCGATTGCGGGAAAGAGCATTTCCTTCGGTGTCAGAACGCCCGTATGGAACATTTTAACGGCTATGTTGCTGTATTTGCCGAGGTGCTTTTTTTCGATCGATGCGGCAGATGTGCTCTCCGCACCGAAAACGCCTTCAACAAAGTTTTTTGCGGCGCGATTATTTTCACTCATTTTACAGTCACCTCACATGAAGATCTGAAATAGCCGTCGTCGGAAAGCGACCAGACAATGACCTGACCGCTCGATTTGGCTGTCACAACACCATTCTCATCAATATCGGCAACAGACGGATCGTCTGTGTACCACTTGACGGTTTTGATTGTTGCTTTTGAAGGAGAAAGCTTTGCTTGGAGAGTAAAGGTATCTCCGACTTCCATCTTCAATTTTGTCTTGTTCATCTTGGAGGACTCAACGGGATAGCGCACACTGACGGTACATTCATCGGAAAAGACCTTTCCGTTAAATTCGAACGAAGCCGTAACAACAGCTGTTCCCTCTTTCTTACCGGCTTTGTAATAGCCCTCGTCGTCTATCGAGAGGATTTCCGGATCGGAGCTTGACCATGTGACCGTATATTTGGTTGCATCGTCGCAGGTAAGCGTTGCAAGAAGGTTGTCGTTACCCTTCGGTTCAACAACTTTTTCATGTGCGTTAAGAGAAAGCGACGGCCATGTGAAATCAAAAAGATTTTTCTCCGTCATAACAAAGTCAGACTTGCGTTCACCGAGCTTTTCAAAGCCGTTCTTAAACGACGCATCTGCGGAAACGGAAATCTCTTTGCGGTATTCGAGATATGTGACTTCATCGGTAAGTCTGTTTACCTTGAAAATAATGTAAGCCTTTGTGTAGTCTGTATCAATCGAATTGAAATCGAGAACATCATTAAGCTCGTCACCGAGAAGCTCGCGTATACCGGCATCGTCACGCTTTCCGAAAAAGCGCTCCATGACGGCAGTATCGGAGGTGTCTATCTCAGCGGTGAATTCGTATTCGTCGGAATATTTTTCGGAATAGGGCTGAACACCGCCGCAAAGCTCGCAGTTATCGGCAGGGGTGCTTCTTTTCTCGCCGCAGGACGGACACTGGTAATAGGTGTACGAGCCGTAGGTTTTTTCTATTGTACCGGCCTCGCCGCAGGAAAAACACTTTTCGGAATAAACGCCTTGCGTTTCGCCGCACTTCGAACATTTATAGCCGAGAGATCCGCACTTGAAATCGGTGATATCGTCAACGGTAAAGGACGGAACGACAAGAACGCCGTCTGCGCTTGCACCGAATTCGACTTTTTTATCACCGAATTTGTGTTCGAGGTACTTATCAAAGCTGTCGCGTCCCGATCCGTCACGCAGATAGAGAAGTGTTGCTTTGAAGGAGCTGTCCCCGTCTGTTTCAAGTGAATTCTTGTCTATCGAAAAAGAATCGCTGTTTTCGATAGCGGGTTTTTCGTCCGCGACCTTTGCGAACAGTCTGTTTACATAACCGACAAACACTTCTTTTGTTTCGGGAACCTCAGTAAGGCTCGGAGCATTGACTACCGGCGGATACGCGCCCTCCATAGCGAGAACGCTCGAAAGACCGTATGCAAAGCCTGCCGCAAAAACAAGGCAAAGGAAGGATACAACCGAAGCAGTTAAGAGCTTGGATCTGTCTTTTTTCTTTTTCATTGCTTGGCTTCCTCCTGTGCTTTATCTTGAAGGGCAGCTTCCTCTTTGGCGATCTCCTCGTCGATTTTTCTTGTAGCTTCCGTTTCGACGACCGGCTGAGGCAGCTCATCAATGGTAACTTTGCCTGCCTTATATTCGTGGTAAACTGCGACGCGTTCTTCAATGCCTTCGTCGTAAACAACCTTTATTCCCTTTTTGTCAATAATGAGATTGATTGCGATAACGGCAGCAAACGCCAGCACGGTAACAAGCCAGCCGAAGCCCATTTTGCCCGTAAGTATCACGCCGTCCTTTGCTTTTGATACAAACGCACCGAAAAAGAAAACGGACGCAACAGTCGCTGCAATTCCGACTGCGGACAGCGCGGAAATAATTTTTTGCATATTCTTAATGCTTACAAAGCACAAAATAGATGCAAGAAGCACGATGACCGCAAACGCGGCAGGCGCGACATAGGCAAACAGCGCGGTTCTGAGCGCAGTAAAAGACGCCCCGAAAACATCGGAACCGACCATTGCGCCGATATAATCAAGGTCGCCGTTTGTAAAGGTGCCGTACAGCCCGAGTGCACTGAACTGAACGGTGTGTGAATAGTACGGCAGATTCAACGAAAAACTGCCGCTCGGAATAAGCAATGAAATCAAGGGCAAAAGCATAACTACCAATCTGACGATCTGAATTTTGCCGCCGATCAAAGCCGCTTTGAGCCTTCTGACTTTCATACTGACAACTGCCTGCGTAAGCTCTGCAATTTTTGCCTCGCGAATAAAGTTCTCCTCAAAGTCAACATACCTCATGTTAACTCCGCATTTCGGACAAAATTGACTCACATTATAGATGTGAAGCTTAACGCCGCATTTGGGGCATTTTGCCATTCTCCTCTCTCCTTTTGCAGAAAATCAATTTGTTACAGTCTATTTTAACAGATTTCACACATTCATTTCAACACTTATCATTCGAAACGCTAAAATTATACAAAAAATCTGTAAGTACGCTTTATTTATTCAATCTTTTTTCACCTGTTTTACAGTAAAAAGGCCGGCAGAACACAAATACAAAGTGTTCTGCCGGTAAAAACCGAAGTATTTTTTACCAGTTAAGGTTCCAGACCTCAACTATTTTTGCCGTAACCTGGAAATCGGCGGATATACCTACTTTACCCGAACCGTTGATAATTACGGGAATGGAGTAGGTGCAGCTTGCAACATAGCCCTTATCGTTAACAGTGAGTTTGATCGTGGAGCCGGTATACTTCATATCGAGTTTGCTGACGGTGACTATACTGGGAAGATCAACATCCGTAATCGACATATAACCGCACGAAGCAGCATTATGCTTCGGTACGGGACTATTAATCGTCGTATTCTCCTGAACTATCGTAAGATTTATAACGGTGTTGTTTCCGCTCTTGGATGCCGTCGCAGACGCAAGTCCGTCAATTTTAAGGGCGAAATTCTGACGTTTGGGAAGAAGGATCGGAACGGTTTCGCCCTCGGAGGTTGTTGTTTTTCCGTTTACGAAAGTAAGCGTTTCATCGGTGGGCTTTGCAACGCTGCTTATAATCTGGTTTGCGGTATTTTGAATAAGACTGCCGCCGACCGATATATTGTCTATTTTTACATCAAACGATTCTTTGTGACCGACCGTAAGCTTGCCGTTATATGCCTTTGATTTGTTGACGGCTGCCGTTACATATGCGAGGATTTCGGCTTTAGTCCACTGAGAGGGGTTCTTTTCCTGCGCGGCGGCAGTCGTTTGCTCGGGAGTAACGGGCGTGGGCGGAGCGGCGGTAATGTCCTGAACGGGAGTAACTATCTGCGGCGAAGTCGTTTCGGGTACGCTTACACCGTTTTGAGGAGCGGTAACCGTGACATCGTTCACGGGCAGAGTTTCGTAAGAATAGGTATTATCCGCACCCGAAGCTTCGTTCGGCTGCATAGCCTTTGTTACGGTCAGAATATTATCCGTGTATTTCAGGCAGCCCGTAACGGAAACGGTACAGGCAACACACAGGATAATCGCTATAACGGCTTTGAGAGTTTTCATAAGAAAATATCCTCCTATTTCTTGTTCATATATAAAAAACTTTTTTTATCCATGCTCGCATATGCTTTGAGCGGTCGCAGTAGATACCGAAACCGAGAAAAGCCGCAAAGCAGAGCGAGCAAATCAGTCCGACCACAAACCAGTTGGCGTTCGAGGAAAAATGCGAGGTCAGTACGCCCGATAAAACAGATATGATCATCGCGTCCACAATCAGGTGGACAATGACTGCGGAAACGGCGCGTTTTTTGTGACGAACCCAAATGATAAACAAAAGTGACGCTGCCGAGATCATGCCGATAAGCGACGCTATCGACTGCCATATGTACGCGGCGCCGGCGCTTATTGCAACAATTATAAATGAATATGCGATTCCCATTGCCGTGTCAAATGCCCACATAAGGTACGGCCGAAGCTTTTTTGTTATAAACGGGAAGACAAAAACTATCCACAGCAAAAGAGAAGTCGATGAAACATAAACCGACCAGAAATTCCCTCGGAAAAAGAATATGTTCACAAGCGAAAGCACGATGTTCGGAATCAGCATTATCATCGTTATAATACACGCAACAAACTTTCTCTGCATATTCTTCGGTGTTGCAAGCTTGTCCGAAAAAGGCGTGCTGTCGTTTTCTTTCTCGGATTTTACATTTGGATTTATTACGGGTGTGGAACACAGTGCACATTTTTTTGCGGTCGGGTCAAGCTCCACGCCACAATTGACGCAGTATGACAAAATATCACTCCCTGTTACTCTCTATTTTAACATGAAGCCCCATTTTAACGAGTCTTACAAAAAAACTGCGTTCGATATCACTTTCGGCAAAGCTGTTTGAAAATGTAATAACAAGATTATTATTGCAGGTCGCAACTCCGCAGCGTGCAGCGTTCAGCTTTCCGGGGGCGGGCATAAAAATAAATTTGTTTACATAGGGCAGCATTTCCTTCGGAATATCGACGCTGCCGAGATTTGTTATGAGCGACGAGGTCGTCTGCTCAGCAGTGAAGAAAAATGATATGGAAACACCGGCATTTTTGATAAACAGCGGCAGCGCACGAACTATCGGGTTGCGTTCTATCCCCATATTGGCGGTAATCATCATATTATGTTCCTTCGGGTCATTCGCGAGCCGAAGCTGATATTTAACCTGAGTCAAAAGCTCGTCAAAAGAGTAGTCGCCTTTGTTGGGGTCTACCTTTACTCTCATGCAGATGGTAAAATTGCGCAGAGTCTGCGAATTAAAGGTTCTGCGAAGATCGACGGGAATCTGAATACTGACTTCCCTTTTTCTTCTTTTTTTTGAATCGGTGTTCTGTTTTTCGATAAGAACTTGCAGCATCAAAGCAGCTAAAAATTCCGTTACGGTGACGCCGTAGGCTTTCGTGAGCTTATGGAAATCGTCAAACGGGATTATGCCGGAGGTAACATTTACCGTATGATACGGCATTTTTGTCCCGTTTGCGTGGTAAACAAACTTGTCGCGGCGTGAAAACTTTGCCTTCGAATCGGCATATTTTACAAAAGAATCTTCAAGCTCAGCGGCAGAACACGACGAATGGATGTCAAGCACCGACTGTCCCGGCGGAATAACGATACCATGCTTCAATTCAAGATATCTTGCAACGAGCGTTGACAGAAAAATTTTCCCTCCGCACCCGTCTGTCAAAACATGATAACAGTCGATCGCAATACGCGAACCGTGGTAGTATACTTTAAATAAAAATCTGCCGTTTTCGTTGAATTTGACACGGTAGCACGGGTTTTTTATGTCCTGCATTACAACCGGCTTGTTCTTATTTGTTTCAAGATAAAACCAAAAAAAGCCGTGCCTTATACGGACATTGTAACACGGAAAGCGCGGGATAACCTCCAAAAGAGCTTGTTGGAGCAGTTCCGGGTCGATTTTTTCGTTCAGTTCATAGCAAACACGGAAGCTGTTTGACCATGTTTTTGAATTCTGCCCCGGGAAAATTTTAGCGGCATTATCAAGCGCAAACCAGAAGCTTTTCTTTTCGCCTGTAATATCAGACATATAAACACCTGCACACAGAAATTATTTTCATTATACAATTTCCCCGAAAAAATTTCAACTGTTTTAATTCATTATAGAAGCAATCTCTAAATTTTTGTTTAAATCATCCTAAACAAACTGTAAAGAAAAACAACGGCAGACCGCCGAGTATCGGAAAACTCCGAATAAAGCGGTCTGACGTGGGGCTGTAAAAAAATTGAGGCGCGGAGAACAGGACAGTCCTCTGCGCCATACTTTGCCGTTATACAAATCCGATATATCGGTTCAGACAAATTTTTTCTGCCGACGGAATTTTCGCCGTCGTTTCAGCTCCGAAACGACAGTGTATTTCGACTGAATTTGAAGCCGAAACAATTGCACTTACACGGCATTTGCTTTTTCAATAGATTCTTTCAGCTTCTCGATTATTCTTTTTTCTATCCGCGAAATATAGCTTTGCGATATTCCGAAGCAGTCCGCAACTTCCTTCTGAGTATATTCCCTGCTGCCGCCCAAACCGAACCGCATGATTATTATTTCCTTTTCACGCTCCGGAAGCGTGCAGATACATTCCATGAGAACGCGTATTTCGTCTTCTGTTTCTATATCGACACTTACCGAATCGGCAAAGGTCGCAAGGACATCGCCGAGGAGCAGTTCATTTCCGTCCCAATCCGTATTCAGGGGTTCATCGAGCGATATTTCACCTTTAATGCCGCCTATTTTCCGAAGATACATAAGTATCTCATTTTCAACACATCGGCTTGCATATGTCGCAAGCTTTATGTTTTTGTCCGGACGAAAGGTCTTCACAGCTTTAATAAGTCCTATCGTACCAATCGAAATTAGATCCTCGAGCGGAACAGACGAGTTTTCGAATTTTTTAGCTATGTAGACGACAAGGCGTAAATTATGTACAATAAGCTCTTCGCGCGCCGACTCGTCGCCTGCTTCGATTCTTGCAAAGCACTGCTCCTCTTCACTCTTTTTTAAGGGCGGCGGCAGCGCCGGAACGCCGTTCAGGAAAAAGAGCGTGTTTTTGCATTTTTGCTTTCTGCCGGGCAACAGCCTTCTCAAAAAAGCAAGCAAGCCGTTAAGTCCGCCTTTTCTTCTTGATGGTTTCATTTTGTATCTCTCCTGTATATTTCAAATAATTACGCTCTGAGCCAAAAGTGCATCGTAATTCAGTTCATCAAAACAGCCCTCGGCAACGGCTATACACGGTTTTTTCAAAAAACTGCTGCCTGTTTCTGTTTCAATCACGGCTTTTTCCGCGGTAAAGGCAGCAAGAACCTTTCCCGTGCCGAGCATTTTAACCGGAATAAACCTTGCATAAATTCCTCTCTCGCCGAGAATCGGAAGTATTTCTCCGCCGGAAAGGGAAAAAATTTTTTCGTCACATCCGATAAGCTCGGAAGCAACGGCGGCGTCGACTATTATGACATCACCGCCGCACATATCCGTAACGGAATTACCCGTGTCGAGAAGCGCTTTTGTCTGCGTTGATTTGCCATCATAAAAAAGCGTTACATTATATATACGCGGCTTTCTCGAATCCGGCAGAACATATTTTTTCAGGATACGCACGACAGCATACACCGTACAGCAAAGAACAATTATCCCGACCGAGCCTATATTAAAGTATGAAAAGCCGTTTTTGGTACTTATAAAGCTCGGTGCAAACAAACAGTCTATCCCGTACATTACACCTGCGTAGAACAGATTCACTCCGAGAAAAAGCGCAATGCAAATGAAAAAACGCTTTATACTCTGTATTTTGAAGGATATCCCGACAAGAGCGACAGCCATTGCCGACTTGGTTAAGAATATGTACGGCGCACTCATCTGCGGCGCAAGCAGAACAAGCGAAAACAATCCGCCTGTGATTGCACCGAGTACCATTCTGCCGGTGCTGTTCTTAACCCCCGTCAATGACGCGGTCGTAAGAAGCATAATAAATGTTACAACCGTATTCAGCACAATAAGAACATCCACAAAAACGATCTGAGTCATATCAACGCCTCCCGAGCATTACACTTATATTATATTTTCTTCTGTGCAAAAAATATGTCGATGTCGGTTAACAAAAAAGGACAGAAAAAGTAAAGTCTGTGTTAATCACGGAAAAAAACGAACCGACCTGTTTTATTACAGAAAAAAAGCCCGCCGCGCACGGATAATTCCGCGCGAAGCGAGCGTCATTAAAAATCGGGACAGTATTTACGCAAGTTTGCAGGTAAGGCACACCCAACCGCCTTCGGTTCTTCTTTCGGTCACCTCAAAGCCGTTTTCGGCAAGAACGGGAAGAACATCGTTTTCGCGTGTGTCTATAATTCCCGAAACAATGTACACAGCGTCATCTTTAAGAAATTCTTTTATAGCCGGGGTCAGCTTTATTATTGCATCGGCGACAATATTTGCGGTGACAACATCGAATTTGCCGCTTATTTTATCGGTGAGATCGCCGTGTATCATATTGAATTTCGGTGCGGTGAAGCCGTTCATTTTGCCGTTTTCAACTGCGACCTTGACTGCAAGTCTGTCAATATCGACACCCGTAACGCTTGAAGCACCGAGAAGCATTCCCGCAACGCTGAGAATGCCGCTGCCGCAGCCGACATCGAGCATCTCGCATCCGTCCTTAACGGCGAGTTCGAGAGCTTCCATGCAAAGCCTTGTCGTTTCATGCGTTCCCGTTCCGAAAGCGACTCCCGGTTCGAGCGTCAGAACCGCTCTGCTGTCTGCGTCAAATTCGTCTATCCACGCCGGACGGATAAGGAGCTTTTCTCCGACTTTTATGGGCTTGAAATACTGTTTCCAGTTATTCTCCCAATCCTCGCGAGCGCAGTTAAGAAGCTCGGTCTTGTACGAAATACCGTTTGCCGAAAGGCGTTCTTCGATAAAGGACACAGCCTCCTGCGGGTTTTCTTCGGGTGAAATGTAAATATGTACGATACCCTTTGTACGGTCTTTTTTAAGAAGCTCCTCGTCGATTATGTCTATCTTCGCTATCTCCAATGTTTCTTCTTCAAGATGGCGGTAATCCTCCGTATATATGCCGTAAGGCACGGTCATTGTTGCAATATCACCGGCTTCATCAATTCTGTCGGCGTCTACGGTGATTTTTATTTCTGTCCAGTTTTCCATATTTTTCCTTTCTGACTTTTATTCAGCTCAAAGTACAGCGTCTGTTGTGACTTTTTTTCTGCCGTGGTTGAAAAATTTCCTGTCGTCAAGCGCCCACATACGCGCAGTAAAATCACCGACCTCAACATCCTTCACGGCATTCTCGATTTCATATATATTCGCGTCAAGACTGTCGAGTGCGGAAAGCACCACGGCTTCAAGGAACAGCGGACGGACGGCAGCACCGAATTCAGGCTCGCCGTGGTGCGATATGAGCATATGCTCGACGAGCATGAGCGTGTTTTCGTCTATGTTGTTCTTCTTTCCTATTTCATCGACAATTATTGCGCCTTTTACAAGATGACCTATAAGCGTTCCGCCTGCCGTATAGCCGTCAACGAGTCCGGACGGAGCGACACTGAACTCCTCCGATTTTGCGATATCGTGAAGAATAACGCCCGACAGCAAGAGATCTCTGTCTATCGACGGGTAGATTTCGGCAACCGCAAGCGCCATCCGGCAAATGGAGAGGGTATGCATCAGAAGTCCGCCCCTTATTGCATGGTGGAGCTTATACGCTCCGGGAAGTTCAAAAATTCTGTCCTTGTATTCATCCAGTACGGCGGAAACAAGTTTTTTGAGCATGGGGTCTTTAAGCGAATCGACCAGTGCCGAAATCTTATCGAACATATAGTCCGGCTCATATGACGCGCTCGGGACAAATTCCGAAATTTTTATTCCGTCCTCGGGAACTGTCTGACGGAAGCGGTCAATCTTAAACTGCGGCTGACCGTTATATGTACTGAGAGTTCCGCGAACACGAATAACAGAGCTTGCCGCGGGCTGCTGCTCGGGAGTTCCCTTAAAATCCCATATTTTAGCAACCACATCACCGTCACCGTCGGCAAGAACAAGATCAAGATATACCGAACCGTTCTTGGCACTTTTCCTGTCACAGCTTTTTACGAGCATAAACCCTTGCAGTGTGCCGTTGTTATCTATCGCTTTAAGTTTCATAGTTAACCTCTTTTTGTGCGTAAAACTTGACCGGCAGGATAACGCCCGGACATTTGTATATATTAACACAGTCGTTCGTTGAAGTAAAGAATTTGAACGAAAAAAACAGCCGATAAAACACAAAGTCGTCAATTAGGCTGTGACTTTGATGTTTATCGACCGTATATTTTTAAGCATTTACGACTGTCTGTCCATTTCGTCAAGCGAACGGAAAACATACCCTTGCGAACGCGCGTCGTCTATTATTGCTCCGAGCGCCGCCGCATTATCGGGCGAAACGGCGTGGAGAAGGATGACCGCGCCCGGATGGAGTCTTTCCGTTACGGTCTTTTCGGCATACGCCGCTCCTTTTTGAGCGTTAAGATCCCAATCGGCATATGCAAGCGACCAGAAAACACATCTGTACCCCATGGAATTGAGCAGATCAAGACTGCTTTCGCTGTATTTCCCCTGCGGATACCTGAAATACAAAGACGAATACCCGAAGTGTTCTCTTATATAATCGTCAAAGCCTTTAACTTCTTCGAACATCTTTTCACGCGAGATCGAAGAAAAATCGGGGTGCGTTACCGAGTGATTTCCGACGGTGTGTCCCTCGTTTATCATTCTCGCGATAATGTCGTGATTCTCTTTCATTTCAGGCATCGTGCAGAAAAATGCCGCTTTAACATTCTTGTCACGGAGAGTATCGAGTATTTTTGCGGTATAACCGTTTTCGTAACCGCAGTCGAAGGTGAGATATAGAACCTTTTCGTCCGTCTTTGTGTCAAGGCAGACTGCTTCATACTTTCCGTCGTCGAAAAACTTCTGATTGTTTATACTTATCTGATGTGGCTTGCCGTCTTTCGCCGCGCCGAAGCTGTGGTTTATTGTTTTGGTCGGAAGTCCCCTTGTATTTTCAATCCGTACATTTTCGAATTTATTGAGCGGAAGCGGCGAAAGCTTTGTAAAAGTATCCGCGCTTTCGTCTTTTGCACCGTAAAAGCTGCGCTCCGTTCCCGTGTTTATCACAGGATCGGCGGACGGAGTCGTTGCCGTTTCCGGTTCATTCTTTTCGGTCACGGCATTGCCGCTCGTGTCCGGTACTGCTGTGGGGGCATCCGTCCGAGCTTCGTTCGTCGTACTCGCCGAGGTATTACCGGGTACGGTGGTCGTATCGGGTGTATTTTTTACACCGCAGGAGGAAAAAACGGAAAGAAGCAACACGAAAGCTGTTATAAGTGCCGTCTTTTTCATGAATTTCATATATTTTTTCTCACACTCCAAAGTTTATTATTATTCGGCAGCGACTATTTTTTTTATTTTAACATATATATACTGCTCTTGTAAATATGTACGGCCTGCAAAAAACGCATCCTTCGTTTTTTACAGCCGTCTTTTTTGCGGCAGAACTTTACTTTATCATATTCTGCATGTTTTTAAGGACGGAATCCATTGCATCTATCGCCTTGTTTGCCGTTTTCTTAGCTTTCTTTTTGATGGACGAACCGGAGCTTATAGCTGCGGTGCCGAGCATTGCAGCACCGCCGACAGCCATTGCCGCACCGGCGTATTTCATTACGGTATTGCTTTTTGAAGTCATTTAAATACACCTCCGTCGCATAGTAGTATTGACTGAAAACACGGAAATAAACTCATTTTTATTTTGTCAGAAAAAAAGTTTTACTTTTTCCTTGTCCGGTGATATCATATAGCAAGTAATATATAATGAAAAGAGAAGATACAGAGTGAAAGAACTGAACATTGTCCTCATCGAACCCGAAATTCCGCAGAATACAGGCAACATTGCGCGCACCTGCGCCGCAACGGGAGCGAAGCTCACCTTGTCGGTCCGATGGGATTCAAAATAGACGACAGAAAATTGAAAAGAGCAGGGCTTGACTACTGGCATCTTCTCGACATCACCTACTATGAATCAAGCGAAGAATTTTTTGCAAAACACAGCGGCGAAAAATTCTTTTATTTCTCGACAAAAGCGCCTCATAAATACACGGAAAAAACCTACCCTGACAAGACATTTATCGTATTCGGTAAGGAAACAAAGGGACTTCCCGAAAAGCTCCTCTTTGAAAACCCGGACACGGCCGTTCGTATTCCCATGATTTCGGACGCGAGAAGCCTGAATCTATCGAATTCCGTTGCGATAGGCGTATATGAAGTTCTTCGTCAGTGGGATTTCCCCGAGTTGCAGGAAAACGGGAAGCTGCGCGAATATGATTGGCAAAACACCTGACTTCTGTTCAATTTCCCATTTTTTAATATTAAATGTTAAAAAAACTATTGCAAACAACGAAATAATATGGTAACATAAAATCAGGTGAAAACCAAAAAAGATTTCGGAGGGAATATTATGGAATTCTTTAATCAGCTCCTTGCTTTCATCAAAAACATGATCGACACCATCAGAGATCTTGTTGCAAGCATCAGAGAGAGCAACGACAAGAAATAATTCTTTCGCTGTTACTCAAAGAACGGGCGGCATTTTTGCCGCCTTTCTTTTTACCTATTATATAAAACTGCGGCAAAGGAACTTAATTTTATGAAAATGACTATTTTGGTTATTGACGGACAGGGCGGAAAACTCGGAAAGCTGTTGTGCGAAAGCATTACAAAAAAGCTGCCGGAAATAGAGCTTATCGCAGTCGGAACAAACACAACGGCAACAGCGGCAATGATAAAAGGCGGCGCAAAGAAAGCAGCGACCGGGGAAAACTCAATATGTGTTATGAGCAAAAAAGCCGATGTTATCGTCGGTCCCGTCGGAATCGTTATTGCAGACGCACTTATGGGTGAGATCACACCTTCGGCGGCAATCGCAGTCGGACAAAGCAACGCCGTAAAAATACTCATTCCGTCCGACAGATGCGGAAACACGGTAGTAGGAATAAAGGCTGTGGGTCTGGCGGAAATGGCAGAAGAAGCCTTAAACAAAATCTCGGATATTGCCGGCGATTTTAACGGTTGACTTTTTTACGGCTCTATGGTATTCTTCTTATATGTTTCCGGCAGAAGCCGGACTGCGGGCAGAAGCCCGAAATTTACAAAAACAATGAAAACGGAGAACGACACCGTCCGGTAACGGTTTCCGGGCGCACTGTTTTTCGCAATATTTCTTTCAATACTAATGTCAGCAGGCATATTTCCTTTCGTGGGAAGTATGCCTTTTTAGGTTGATTTATGGACAAAAACACTGTACTTTACAAGAACAAAACAGCAAAACGAAAACAAAGATACCTGCTCTTACTTCTTGCGGCTTTTTCCGCGGTATCGGTTTGTGTGTGTGCTGCCTCCGGTGCATCAAATCTCGGAATCAACGCTTTTTTCCGCGTCCTCACAGGGACAGGAAGCGAAAGCGAAAAACTCATCATCATGAATATCCGTCTGCCGAGGGTACTCTCAGCCGTCGCAGCCGGTGCGGGATTGTCACTTTCGGGATGTATCATGCAGAAGGTACTTGGAAACCCGATGGCTTCCCCTTCAACTCTCGGTGTTTCCAACGGAGCGGTTTTCGGGGCAAATGCCGCGATAATTCTTTTCGATGCAGGCACGGTAGGCGGAGCCGTGAAAGCGGCGGTTACTTTTTCAAACCCGTACATAGTAACAATGTGCGCCTTTCTTTCGGCTTTTTCTGGGATCCTTGTTATTCTGCTTCTGTCGGTAAAAAAACGATTTTCCTCCGAAACTGTCGTTTTGTGCGGTGTTGCGATAGGTTCTTTTTTCTCCGCAGGGACAACGCTTTTGCAGTATTTCTCCGCCGACACGCAGGTGTCCTCAGCAGTGTTTTGGAGCTTCGGCGACCTCGGCAGAGCCTCGGCAAAGGAAGCTGCCGTCATGCTTGCCGCAGCTGCCGCGGTAATTATTTTTGCAATTATCGTATCACGCGATCTCGACATTCTGTCATCGGGCGACGAAACCGCCGCTTCGCTCGGAATAAATACGGCACTTTTAAGGTTTTTCAGCCTGCTTTCCGCGTCCGTAGTTTGCGCAATCTGCGTTTCTTTTCTTGGAATTATCGGCTTTGTCGGACTCATTGCACCGCAGGCGGCAAGAAAATTTTTAGGCGAAGAAATGAGCGTTCTCGCACCCGGCTCTGCGTTTTGCGGAATAACGCTACTCGCCCTTTCCGACGCTGCCGCACGAAGCATAATCCCGGGAGTTTCGCTGCCTGTGGGCGCGGTAACATCGGTTATCGGCGGACCGGTTTTTCTGTATATTCTCCTTCGTTCAAAGAAAGGAGGACTAAGCCGTGCTGCTTAATTTGGACAATGTTTCTTTTTCTTACGGCGGACAACAAACGCTTGCAAACATTTCATTTTCGGTCGACAGCGGCGAAAACACCGTGCTTCTCGGAATGAACGGCGAGGGAAAAACCACATTACTTCGCCTTATCTGCGGGACATTAAAGCCTGACAGCGGAATAATATCCCTCGGCGGGTCTGATATTGCAAAGATGAAAACATCAAAAAGAGCAAAACAGACTTCATATGTGCCTCAGCTACCCCGTTTTTCGGATATAAGCGTTTTCGAAACGGTACTGTCCGGCAGGCGTGCATTCTTCGGTCTTTATCCGAGTAAAAAAGACAGAGAGAAAGCCGCCGAAGCTCTTGCAATAATGGGTATTGAAAGCTTGTCGGAAAAGAGCGCCGTTTCACTTTCGGGCGGAGAACAAAAAAAAGTCGCCGTCGCGCGCGCACTTTGTTCCGACGCAAAACTTATCCTCATGGATGAACCGACCGCAAGCCTTGATTACGGCAGCTGCATATCGCTTACGGACACAATAAGTAAAATATCAAAAAATTGCGGCGCAACATTCATAGTAACAATGCACGACATAACTCTCTCGTCCCGTTTTGCGGAGAAATATGTTCTCATGAAAAACAGGGAAATCATCGCCTACGGCGGTGCGGATATACTGAACGATAAGCGATTATCACAATTGTACGGCTTTGACGCCGAATTAAAATTTATAAACGGCAGCGCAGTTGTTCTTCCGAAGAAACAGCAAAGCTCTCTGAAATAAAAAAACATGGAAAGGTTTAACAGTATGAAAAAATTGTTTATTTCACTTCTTGTTCTTGCTCTTTGTTCAGCAGTACTTCTCTCTTCCTGCGGCGTAAATGCTCCGACTGCTTCCTCAACCGTACCTGATACTTCCACTCCAGAAACAAGCGGAACACGCACGGTTACGGACTTCGCCGGAAGAACGGTAACCATTCCCAAAACCGTCAAAAGACCCGTCTGCATAGGTGCGGGCGCTTTACGGCTCTACTCATACATAGGCGATATGTCGATTCTTGCCGGAGTCGAGGAGTGTGAAAAGGGCTTTCTTATCTCAGCCCGTCCCTATCAGTATTCAAATGAAAATCTGTTCAAATCACTCCCGACAATAGGAAAGGGAGGACCTCAGGGAACGGCGGATGCGGAAGCAATTCTGTCGGTGTCACCCGATGTGATTTTTGCGGTATATGTGTCGTTCGAACCTGCGGATTTTGACGAGATACAGAAAAAAACCGGCGTTCCGGTAATTGCTCTCAGCTACGGAAAAAGCGAGGCTTTCGACAGTGCTGTGGAAAGCTCACTTAAAATAATGGGTGAAGTGCTCAACAGAACCGATGAAGCGGAAAAAACCGTAAACTACATACACTCAATAAAAAACGACCTTTCCGCACGCACAAAAGATATCCCCGAAAGCGACAAAAAAAGCGCATATCTCGGCTGCCTTAACAAATTCGGCTCACACGGAATCGGTTCCTCAACCGCAAACTATTCACTTTTTGACGCAGTGAATGCCGTAAATGTTCTTGATAAAGCCGGCTACAAGGGCTATCAGGGCGATATTGACGCCGAAACAATTCTCAAACTCAATCCCGATGTTATAATAGTTGACGCAGGCGGACTCGGGATTTTCAAGGATGAGTACGCCAAAAAGACGGAAGTTTTCAACAGCCTTTCCGCATTTAAAAGCGGTGAAGTCTATGTTCAAATGCCGTATAACGCATACTATACAAATCTTGAAATCGCCTACGCAAACGCCTATTTCATAGGAAAAACGCTTTTCCCCAAGCAGTTTGCGGATATCTCCCCTGTCGAAAAACTCAATGAGATAACAAAAACTCTCCTCGGCGCGGAGTGTGCGGACTATGTTTTTAATACCGTCGGAATAGAATACGGCAAGCTTGACATGAATCAACTTTTGCAGACAAAATGACCGCACATTTGCCGCTCAGCATAACAGTTTGACTTTATCACCAAAAGATGATATTATAAAATAACGATATCGGAAAATTAAACTGACAATGCTGAACGGCAGCAAACAAAAGTGAATAATAGGATGTTTTTATATGCAAAGAAAAAATCCGGACATTTCAAGTGAAGATAAATCTGTTGAATACACCGTAAGTCAAACGGAACAAGACAACAATTATGATAAGTATTCAAAACACATTTGTGTCTGTTGCGGAAAGTGTTATGTGAATTTTTATGATATATGTGATATATGCGGCTGGCAAGATGATATATTGCAAAACAAGAAACCTGATTACAAAGGCGGCGCAAATCAGATGAGCTTAAATGAAGCAAAAGCCGCCTTCGCCAAAGGCGAGAAAATTATCTAAACAATGCGTTTTGATATTTTAGAAACATTGGCAGGAGGAAAATAAAATGAATTTATCGGCATATATTGAAAAAGAATATAAAACCAACAAATTAAGTAAAGAACTTATTGACGAACTAAAAAAATATCGGAGGATAAAGAATTTATATCTGGGGTTCTGCTTGATGTCGAAAATGATGAAGATAAATTAACTCTACTTGAATATATCAGAAAAGGTGAAGATATTAATTATTCACAGGTAATTCTAAATTCTTTGTGGTTGTATCAACAACGCGAACAAGAAAACAATTGATATTCTCAAAAAAAGACGGTTTTCAAGTTGCCGTGAAGTAAAATGCGGAAACAAATTGATGTTAAACAAAAAATCGCAAGAAGGTGACTTTATATGAAAGTAAGATATATCGCATTTGATTGCACAGATTTAACAAAAGGAAATATTTACGAATGTTTGG
>JAEDGF010000027.1 GCA_016297645.1 Clostridiaceae bacterium | reverse complement strand
TGGTTCGTATGCGGGAACATATCCACCGGCTGGATGTTGCGAACCTTATAGCCGTTGTTCACAAGTATATTGACATCACGGGCAAGCGTGTCGGGGGCGCAGGACACATAAACTATCTTCTCTGCTTCGGCGGCGACAATGCTTTTGAGAAAAGCCGGTGTACTGCCGGCGCGCGGCGGATCCATTATAACGACATCGACCTTTTCGTGCCGTCGGCTCATTTCAACGAGGAAATCGGCAGCGTCGGCGCAATAAAAATCTATATTGTTTACGCCGTTGAGCTTCGCGTTGACACGGGCGTCCCGTACGGCGTCCTTGTTCAGCTCGACGGAAATAACCTGACGAGCGCCGTCGGACGCAAGAATACCTATCGTTCCGACTCCGGAATAGGCGTCAACGACCCGTTCCTTTCCGGTGAGTCCGGCAAATTCGAGAGCCTTCCCGTAGAGCTTTTGAGTCCCGGCGTAGTTTATCTGATAAAACGAACGGGCGGAAATTCTGAAAAGCTTACCCATGAGCTTGTCGGTGATATATCCGTTCCCGTAGAGGACGATTTCGGTGTCGCCGAGGACAAGACTCGTAAACCGCGCGTTGATACTTTGTACGACGGTTGTGATTTCCGGAAAACGCGCAAGCAGCGCCTTTACAAAATCGTTCTTCGACTTAAACGGCTCGCGTCCCGTAACAAGAACGACCATAATTTCACCCGTTCCGAAAGCACGCTTGACAAGCACATGGCGCAGAAATCCCCTGCCGGTGTTTTCGTTGTAGACCGATAGCTTAAAAGACTTCACAAGAGAGCGGATAAACACGATTATCTCGTCCGCTTTTTTGTCCTCGATAAGGCAGTTGTCGACCTTTACAATCTTGTGAGTTCCGGACTGATACACGCCGGAGATTATCTGACCTCCGCGCGTAACGCCGAAAGCCGCCTGAACCTTATTGCGGTAGTGAAACGGCTCGTCCATTCCTATTATCTCGCTGACATGGCAAAACCTGCCCATCAGCTTTATGACCTTCGCCTGCTTGAAAGAAAGCTGTTGTTCATACGACATATTTGTCAATTGACAGCCGCCGCACTTTTTTGCGGCAGGACACGAAAAAGATTTATCTACCATAACTTCTCCCGGAATAAAAATAACGGAAATGCTGTCGAAAAGACGCACCTCCGTTATTCTATTCTTTTATTGCGGTTTTGTCAACTTTTATTCGCCCTTCATCTCAACAAGCTTCTGCGCACCGGTAAATGCGTCAACGGAGAGCTTGACCGAGTCGAAAATGGCGCTCTTTATGTCGTCCTCGGTAACACCGAGCGAAACAGCCCACTTCTTGTCGATGAATGTGTTCATGCACATAATTTCGGCAAGCTCGACGGCATTGATGCCGGGCTCAACATTGTTTGCGGCATATTTCTTCATCATTGTGTGACCGAAAAGGCGGAACATCCATTTTGCGATATGGACGATCTTTCTGTTCGGAGTACCCATAGCCTCATGTACGATTTTAAGGAAATCATCCCATGTGAGGTTGTAGTAACCGATGGGATAAGCGTTGCCGCCCTTGTTCTTCTCTGCCGCGCCGACAATGCTCTGAGCGACCTGACGAACCGTAACCATCGTAGTACCGCCCTTGGGATACATGGTAACATGACCGGTCTTATCCATGTTGGTGATCTGCTCGATGAGAATTACCCAAACGGGCTTTCTGCCGGGCTGTGTACCGAAGATGTAAGGAAGTTCAAGAATAGCAACATTCATATCGCCGTCCGCAAAGCTGAGAGCGACCTCTTCCTGCTCGATACGGCTTCTTATATAGGGATGCCACTCGGTGAGCTTCATCTCGGGGCAGGTCTTTGCAAAATATGAGAAATACGAACCGAGGATAACGCAGTTCTTTATTCCGACCTTTTTGGCAAGAGTAAGGAAACGGCGGACAGGCTCAATGTTGTACTTTCTGTACGCTTCATATACGGGTGCCGGGAACTCGATTCTCTCGTCAACGCCTGCCGCAAAAACGAAGGTATCGCAGTCGGACATGAGATCCATAAGCTCCTCGTCGGTCTTTTCGATATAATTTCCCCAAATAATTTCCATTTCTTCGGGGATAGGTGCGCCCTTGGGAAGCGGCGGAAGCGCCATTGATTTAACGGAATTACCGCGGTCGATAAAAAGCTGTGCGGCAGCAGAACCGAGAAGTCCGGTGCCACCAATCATAAATACTTTCATAATCAGGTTTCCTTTCTGTCTTTTTTCACACATCTACTTATAATAAGGGCAACAATAAAACTCCGTGCAAAATATTTGTAAATATTTTATGAATTACTCAATTTTTACAGATTATTCTATACCGGCTGCCGCCTTGTTGCGGTCGTGTTCGCTCTGAGTCGAAGCAAGGTACAGCTTACCGTCTTTATCGTGCAGGAAGTAATAATAGGAGGTCGAGTCGGGAGAGATCGCCGCGTTTATTGCCTGCTTGCCGGGGTTGCAGATAGGTCCTACCGGGAGTCCTGTTTTCTGATAGGTATCATACGACTTGACATAGTTTGCATAAACGCCCTTTGCCGCAAGCTCCTCCTGGTATGCCGCGATATATTTACCAGTTGAATCGCAGTTTATATACGGGAAGGACGAGGAACCGAGACGGTTATATATAACGGACGCAATGACCGGCATCTGCTCGGCGTTCTTCGCCTCGCGTTCGAGAATCGAAGCGACCGTCAGTATTTCGTCGATGGAATAGTTGCTCTTTTTGGCTTTTTCGGCGAACATATCATTCCATTTACTCTCAAAGTTATCAAGAAAACGCTTGACAACGCTTCTGGGAGTTTCGTCAATGTAGAACTCATATGTGTCGGGGTACAGATAGCCTTCGAGCAGCTTGTATCTCAGGTTTTTATCGGTTATTTCGGCGAGGAAATCGTATCCTTTCAGTAATTCCTGATCGCTCAATGCAGCGTAGAATTCCGCAGTCGAGCAAACGCCGTTGGACGAAAGCTTTGCCGCTATCTGACTTACGGTATAGCCCTCGGGGAAGGTAAGCGTAACGGTGGAATCCTCCGAACCGGCGGAAAGGATCTCGTTGAGCATTCCTTCAAGTCCCATACTGGAACTCAAATCGTATTCACCGGCGGGATAAACGCGCTTTGTCTTATCGCTTTTTTTGTCGTATTTCAAAAACTTGGCGGCAATTTTACAGAAGCCGGTGCTGTTTACAAGCTTCTTTTTGCCGAGAAGATTTATTACATCGTCGACATCCATATTGTCGGTTATCACGACTCTTATGTGCGTCGAATCGGCGTTTATTGCAAGAATATCATTAACGCACCACATAATGGGTATGCGGACGATAACGGCAAGGAGAACGACCACCGCAACAACGCCTATTGCAACGGCGACATTTGACCGGCTATTTTTCTTCTTCTTTTTCGTACTCTTTTTTCCGGTTGTCCCGGCAGTACGGGCGGTTCCGGTCTTGGCGGAGGCTGCACCCTGTCTTGCGGAGGTTGAAGCGCGCTGTGCTCCCGCTCCCAAGCTGCGGCCCGCATTCGCCGGACGGGACGAAGCACCTCCGTAACGCTGTTCGCGCACCGGGGGCGTACGGTTTATATTATCGCTGTTGGCGGAAAAATAAATCTCTCCGCTGTTTTTTACATCGTCCTCAGGCGTTTCGGGCGTTGTATGACCGAACGAATCAAATCGCTTGCTTAAAAGGTCAAAAGCGTCCTCTGTGCCGCCTGTATTTTTGTTCTGTTCATCCATTACAGCTGTATACGGGCTTAAAGCCCACCTTTCTGAAAATTATCCGACTTTGCCCGGGAATTGAATATCGTCCAATATTTTATCGGCAAGAGATTTGTCTTTCAAAAACGATATCACGGCGTGAGCAAAATCAAAGACCGCGCCTGCACCCTTTGCGGTTATAATGTTTCCGTCCGTCTGAGCCGGGGAATTGCAGAGAACTGCTCCGTGCAGTTCGCTTTCGAAGCCGGGGAAACACACGGCTTTTTTGTTTTCGAGAATACCCATTCTGCCCAAAATGAGCGGCGCTGCACAAATCGCTGCAACCATTTTGCCGCTTGAAGCGCAGCTGCGAACGGTCGCTCTTACAAATTCGTCCGCGTACAGATTATTCGTTCCGGGCATTCCGCCGGGGAGAACGACTCCGTCGCACTCGAATTTTGCAGCCTGTGAAATATCGATATCGGAAGCGACCGCAATGTTGTGCGCTCCGCGAACCTGCGGTTTGCCAACCGTCTTAACATCAATTTGCGCCCGGCGCATAAGATCAAGCGTCACCAGCGCCTCCGTTTCTTCAAAGCCGTCGGCAAGAAAAAGGAATATCATGACAGTACCTCCGAAAAACATATTTTCACAGATAAGATTATAGCAAAGCGTATTCTTTTTTACAAGCACAATTTCTTAATTAAAAGATTAAAAATATGTGGGGCGTTGCAGTTTTACCGGCAACGCCCCAATAGACATAATTACAGCTTGACAATTATATTTTTCTTATCAAGAACATATACGAGATATGTTAGTCCGACAATGACCGCAACGATAATGCACGTGGCAACGGGAACGGACGCGGTTTTGAAGAAATCGCCGAGCGAAGCATTCAGTCCGCCTATGACGGCAAACTCAATGCAGTACATAAGTATTGGGTTCTTGCCCCACCAGCGGAGCGGATCGAACTTCGGCATAAAGCCGTTGAACAGATCGAAAATGAAGAAGGCAAGCAGCGAAATGAATGTTGCGATTATAACATAAGAGGGACTGACACTGCCTTTGTTTATCGGGAGGAAGGAGCTTAACGCGCCTGCCCAGCTCTGAGTACCTTCGTGGAGAGTGCAGAACACGCCGATAATAACGGCGGCGGTGATAAGTGCGAAAATGCCGAGTCCGCCTGCAAACAGCTTGCGGTTTTTATAGTACAAATCGGAAAACGCAAGGTAGAGAATGAGCATCGCTCCCCACGCAAAGCCGCCGACAAAACCGCCGTCTGCAACCTTGTCGACAAGCTCCATGTTATTCGGGAATGCAGTCCATGCGAAGATACTCTCATGGAACGCGGTGAAAAGGGCAAGGATACCTGTACCGCCGATAAATCTGATAAGCGTTGCATTTTTGCCCGAAAACATTGCAAAGGGCAGCGCGACAAGCCCGGCAAAGCCGATATGATGAAGAACGACCCAGTGGTTAAAGGATTCGTCCGTTTTGCCCGAAATAAGAAGAATACTGTTGACGGCGGCGAGAATCACGCCGAACACGCCGTACAGAACAACGAGAAGCCCCAGCGCCGTTCCGATAAAGTGCGCCGCTTTTTTCTGCTTGATAAGCCGCAGAAAACCGTAGAGAAGCACAAGCACTACAACTACAAGCGACAGAATTTTGCAGACGGTTTCAACGGGTTTGTTTTTACCGTCCAACAGGTCGTTGACGCCGTCCATTGTCATGCCGATGCCGATAAGCGTAAGATAGCGCCCGACAAAATGTATGCAGGCTTTCTTTTTGCCGTCGCGCTCGATACGGCGTTTAAGGGACGGAATATATGTAAGTCCTATCGCCAAAATGAACATCGGCGCGATAATATCGGCTATACTGAAATTCGGAAGGATATAGAAGGCGTCCTCCTTGGGAGCGTGGTGCGCAAGAGATGCCAGTTTGCCGAGATTTTTGAAATGTTCGGCGAACTGGAAGATGATCATCGAAAAAATCACGGCACCTCTAAAACGGTCGATAGAGGGAATTCTGTTCAGTTTTTTGTTGTTTCACTCACGGTACTTCTCCTTTCGGGTATAGTTATTTTCGTAAAAACCGCAACTGCGAAATTTACTGTGCACCGAGTTCACAGCGCTTGACACAGCTTGCCGTTATTTACTTTTCAGATTCAACAAATCGCGATAGCTGATAAGCTCCACGCCGTGCGCGTTCAGGTATTTCTCGGTTTCGGGGTCTTTCATGAGCCGATATTCCCATACCCTGTCGCGCCAGCTGCCGGTTATGGCTTTAATCTCGTCGCTCTCTTTTGTGGGATGGACAAAGGTTTCGGTTATTCCATCGGGAATGTGAGTCCAGAGATACAGCATTCTCTCACGGTATTTTTCGTAGCTGTCTTTCAAGCCCGGCTCGCCCCAGTCGGGAAACAGGAGATAATCGGGCAGGACGACACGGTTTATTTTTGCAAGCAGAGAAGTGAAAACGGGGGCTATCTTATATACCGCCCAAGGCGTTCCGCGCGGACACATCTCCTTTGCCGTTTTTGTGAACAGACGGAACGGGTAGCCGTATTCTCCGCAGACGCGCATAGTCATGGCAAGCATTGAAAAGCGCCCGGTCTGATTGCCGTAGAGAGAACCCATATGGTTATCAAGGTGCGAGGGCTTCATGCCGAGCTTATGAGCAAGGTCTATCTGCGCGCGCATTTCGGCTTCAAGCTCTTTAAGATCTGCGTTTTTCTCGACGAGCTTTGTCGACTTCCACATATAGCCGCGCTCATCAATCAGACTTTTGCCGCTTGTGAGAGGCTTCCAGTTGTGGGAATCCCATTCGTTTGTCATGGTGAGGTGAACGCCTATTGCAAATTCGGGGTGCTCGATAGAAAAGCGGACAGCTTCCTTTGATGCTTCACACGGCAGCATGACCGTTGAGGAGCGTATTCTGCCGGATAAGAACAGGTCTATAACCGCTTCGTTTGCGCTGCCGCACATCCCGAAATCGTCGGCGTTAATAATAAGATACTTTTTCATGCGATATCTCCGTTTTGTGAAATGACGCGGACAAAACCGCAGCTAATAGAAAAGAATATAATATTCTTCACATAATCAGTATACAATATATAAAAATTTTGTCAATATTGCCCAATCTATTTTGTGTTTTTTTTTGAGTGTATTTCAACATTCGAATCACAATCGTTGAAAAAACGACACGAAAAACAAAATCCTCCCCTGGGTTCGTCGCAAACTCCATATCGCTGTCGGCTGCGGTAAACCTCGCCGTTTGCTCATTCCGTTGCTCCTCACTTTCCGTAAAAAGTCACGCTTCGGCTTTGCTGCTCGCTTGTAAACGCGCTCGCGACGCTCCGCCTTGCTACCAACTTTTTACGGTATCGGACTATCAGGCTTTTGCAAAAAAACACAATACTTTATAATTACAAACTATTAAGCAAAATGTTATTATTTGTAGGGGCGGTGCCCCCGCGCCGACCGCGAGGGTGCTTCTTGCGGTAGCTGGACAACCCCGAACGACCATTACAAATTACAATGATTGAAAAGGAACATTCGCATTAACGAAATCCTCGAAGGCATCTGTACAAATTTTTGTTGCCATTTAATGGCTATCGCATTACTGTTATTTTTATCGGTCGACCGGTGTTACCCATTACGCACACGCCGTCCCTCGCGGGCGGCGCAGGGGCCCCGCCCCTACAAAATGTCACTTTATGCATTGTATAATAACATGGGGTTTAGAATGTGTGGGGCGTTGCAGTTTTACCGACAGCCTGACCTCCTAATACCGTAAAAAGTTGGTATCAATCGGTCTGGTTTTCGACAAAAAATCCTCCCCGGCATTTAAACAAGAATGCGGAGGAGGAAAATTGTTGAGTTATATTGTGTTTACCGAAAACGGTAAGGCGAAAGATAAAGGCAAAATCTTACTTCTTGAAGTCAGCCGAAACTGCGATTTCGCCGTTCTCCCCTGCCGTTACCATAATGCGTGACACGGGTTTATCCCAGTTTTCGACAAGTATATTTGCAATGGGATCTTCTATTGTTTTTCTTATCGTCTGTCTGATATCACGCGCACCTCGGCTGCCGCCGTCTGCCTTTTGGGCAACAGCTGAATAGACGGAAGGCTCGACTTCGAGATTTATTCCCTTATCGTGGAGAGCGTCCTCGAACTCGTGTACAAGAATTTTTGCGATATCCGCATAGTTCTCTTTTGTGAGGTCGTTGAACACTATCACCTCGTCAACTCTGCCCAAAAACTCGGGGCGAAGGAACTCACGCAGAGCCTTTATCGCCTTATCTTTGTTAGCGGTGGACGCGTCCTTACCGAAGCCGAGAAGGCTCTCGCGCTTTTCGCTTCCGGCGTTGGAGGTCATGACAATAACGGTATTGGCGAAATTGACGGTTCTGCCCTGAGCGTCGTTTGTCTTGCCCTCGTCGAGAATCTGCAAGAGGATATTCATAACATCGGGGTGAGCCTTTTCGATTTCATCGAACAGAACAACGGAGTACGGTTTTCTGCGAACCTTCTCGGTGAGCTGTCCGGCTTCGTCGTAGCCGACATATCCGGGCGGTGAACCTATAAGGCGCGACACGCTGTGCTTCTCCATAAACTCGGACATATCGAAGCGGATAAGTGTTTCGGGCGTATCGAAAAGCTCGTTTGAAAGCTGCTTTACAAGCTCCGTTTTGCCGACGCCGGTGGGGCCGACAAATATAAACGAAGCCGGTCTTTTCTGAGCGCTGAGCCTTACGCGCGAACGGCGTACGGCAGCGCAGACCGCGTCAACGGCTTCATCCTGTCCGACAATGCGGGCTTTAAGATTCTTTTCGAGGTCAAACAGCTTACTCATATCGCTGTCCACTATCTTTCTGACCGGGATACCGGTGGAAAGACTGATGACCTTTGCGAGGTCGTCCTCGGTGACGAAGTTGTCCTCGGCAAGCGGTTTGAGCTTATCGGACTCCTCCGTTATGCGCATAAGCTCGCTGCGGACATTCGAAATCGCGCGGTAATCGGGATCCTCGACATTCTGCATAAGCTCGTTTTCACGCTCTTTAAGCTCGTCGCTCTTTTTTTGCAAAATATCAAGGCGGCTTATCGCCGTGTTCCTGAGGTTTGCACAGGTGCAGGCTTCGTCGAGAAGGTCTATCGCCTTATCGGGGAGGAAACGGTCGGTTATATACCTCTCCGACAAGGTGACGGCTTTATAGAGAAGCGAGTCGGAAATACGGACCTTATGGAAATTCTCGTAATACTCTTTTATGCCTTTAAGCATTTCGTACGCTTCTTCAATGGACGGCTCCTCCACCTTTACGGGCTGGAAGCGCCTTTCGAGCGCGGCATCTTTTTCTATATGCTTGCGGTATTCGTTGAATGTGGTAGCGCCGATGACCTGAATTTCACCGCGCGAGAGCGCAGGTTTCAGTATATTTGCGGCGTTCATAGAGCCTTCCGCGTCGCCGGTGCCGACAAGGTTATGAACCTCGTCTATAAAAAGTATGATATTTCCGGCGGCTTTTACTTCGTCGATAAGTCCTTTTATACGGCTCTCGAACTGTCCCCTGAACTGAGTTCCGGCAACAAGCGCCGTAAGATCAAGCAGGTGTATCTCTTTATCGGCGAGCTTCGAAGGCACTTCGCCCGATGCAATGCGCAGAGCAAGGCCCTCTGCAATTGCGGTCTTACCTACGCCGGGTTCGCCTATAAGGCACGGGTTATTTTTGGTTCTGCGGCAGAGTATCTGCGTTACACGCGCAATGACATCATCTCTGCCTATAATTCTGTCCACCTTGCCTTCGGCAGCCTTGCGCGTAAGGTCGGTGCAGTACAGAGAGAGGAGCTTTCGGCTCGTCTTTTTGTTTTTCCTGCTTTTATCTTTTTTGAAATCGCCGTCCGTCACGGCTTCGGCTTCGAGAATATCGGTGTCGCCGTCGTCCTCGCCGTCGTTTTCTTCGCCGCCGTCCTTACTTCCGCCGAACAGATTCTGCAAGAACGGAAGCGTTGAAGCGCCGCCGTTTTCAAAGCCCTCGGTTCCGTCGCCGAGCGCTTCGGTGAAATTCTCGTTGAGAGCGTCGATATCCTCCTCGGTCACTCCCATTTTCGACAGCATATCTTTAATAGGCCCGATATTAAGCTCCATTGCGCACTTGATGCACAAGCCCTCTTGCGTGGTCTTGTCGCCCTCGATGCGCGAAACAAATATCACAGCCGGATTTTTTTTACATCTTGAACATAAACGCATTTTCATTTACTTATTGTATCCTTTCATCGGAACTAAGGTTATTTTTTTGCCTTACGGGCTTCCTTTTCAGCCTTTGCCCTTGCTTTGCCCTCGGGTGAAAATCTCTCTTTGACCTGACGGTGTGTTTCGGGCATATAGCTTATAAATGCGGTAAAGGTCATAATTACCGCGATAACAACAAGCACCATCATAACGGAGTCGGGCAGTGTATAAATGTGTGTAATGGCGTTCGCGCCCTCGCTGAATGCGCCGACCTCGGGTCCGAAAGCCATAATGACGAGCATTACGAGATAGAATGCCATGGTAGCCGCTTTGCCGAATATCTCCGCAGCGCCGGGGCGTATTCCGAAATAGAGCATAAGCGCGCCGCCTATCAGCATTACAAGTTCTTTGACTATAAACAGAAGAAAGACCCATGCGAAGAGATGGAGCGTCCTGTTTTCGGCTTTATAGAATGTAATAAAGAGCAGCACGGCTATGGTTGCCTGAGTGAGCTTGTCGGCAACGGGGTCAAGCAGCTTTCCGAGCTCGCTTATCTGATTGAACCGACGCGCTATTTTGCCGTCAAAGAAATCGCTCAATCCCGACATAGCAAGAACGACAACAGCCCACAAAAGCTCATGCTTCAAGAAAAGCACGGCGAATATCGGAACCATGACGATTCTCAAAAAAGAGAGCAGGTTCGGAACTGTCCAGACATTTGAAAATAAAGACGGTTTGTTGTTGTTTTCCATTATACGATCCTACCTTTAAAAAATTTGAGAGATAAAGCCGCACAGCGCGGATGACATTATATTTTCGGAAAAACGGTTTTCACCGGTAAGCGGTGCTATGAGATTCAGAAGAAGGCACACGGCAAGCACGACCGCAGCGCCCTTTACCGCGCCGAGGATAAAGCCCAACAGCTTATTTACCCACGAGATAACGCCGGGATTTTTTCTGTTGAACACGGCTCTGTCAAGCGCGCCGAAAATAATGCGCAGCACCAAAGAGCAGACGATAAACAGCACTATCATCGCAGCCCAGCACAGTGCCTTGGTTACGACGGGCGCGACATAGTCGGCTTCCATCTGAGCGACCGTAAGCGCGTTTCCCGCAGCGCCGGAGGTATCGGGGGTAAAGAACTTCAACAGAGCGCCGAGATAGCCGGGGAGCGAATCGGCGGCTGTCTGAACGGCTGAGCTTACCTCACCCTGAACAGAGCCTGACGGGAATATCGTGTTTAATTCCGCCGTCACCTTTCCTTGAAAAACATTTTTATAAAGCGCCTCGGCAACGGGCAGCGCCGCGAGCTTTGCGGCAAAAGCCGAAATGACATAGGATGCGACACCGGCAAGCGACTTAAAAAAGCCGTTTGCTGCGCCTGCGAAGGCAATAAAGATAATTATCAAAAGCAAAACAACATCTGTAAGATTCATCGGTATTCCTCCTCTTATTCTGATAATTGTATCATATCACATTAAATTACTCAGTACAATAGGAAAACAGCAGAGGGGCCTATTATGCCGCGCCATCGGAGGGACTCGGCTGCGTCCCGGAAGCTTCCGCGGTTGGCTGAGTGCTGCCCGGCTCGGTCGCGTCCGCCGCAGCCGTTGTTTCCGTTTCATTCTCGCCATTCGCCGCGGACGGTGTATTCTGCGAGGTGCTCCGCTCGGTCACGCTCTCCGCAGTCGTACCGTCTGTCTGAGTATCGGAGAACGCCGAGAACTCGCCGTTTGTATCAGCCGCACAGGCATACAGTCCGCGCTCCGTAAGAAAGAACGATTTTTTGCCCGACACGGCGGTTTTCCTGCACACCTGACCGAGATTTACAGTACCGGTCAGGTTGCCCTTAATATCATAGTTTTCAATTTTATCGCGAAGAACCACCGAAACACGGTTTTCCGAGCAGGCAACGGCGGTGACCTCCCCGGTCAGATTCTTTTCAAAAATGAGTTTGCCTCTCTGATCGAAAACAATTACCTTCGAGTTGTTTTCGTTGCCGAAAACGGCAAGGGACACGGCTTTAAGCCCCGAGGCGGAGCCGCCGTAGCACTTCACTTCCGTTGCCGAGAACTCGGCGAGCTTTGTCGGATTACCTGTAAAATCGAACGAATAAACGCCGTCGTTACTGAAAACAAGAAGCTGCTTGGACGAAACAAAAGCCATATCGTAAACGACAGCCGACGGAAGCTCGGCAGAGAACATCGCATCATCGCCGGAAACGGCAAACAGTTTTATCCGTGATACGGGCTGTGCGTTATCGGCGGAGAGAAGGCTCACCGCGCAGTATTTGCCGTTATCCGAGAGAGAAATGCACGAGATATAGTCGGAGGAGCTTCCCCACTCAAAGACCTTTTTGCCGCGTCCGGAAAAGACGAACAAATGCGACTGGAAGCCGCCGTGGGAATTGAGCGAATAGGCGTAGCCGCCCCTTTTGCCGACGGCGGCACTTGTGATTATGCCGTCCGGCTCTATTTCGGAGTATATCCCGCCGCGCTTTTCGACTCTCATTTTTTTGCCGCCGAGGTCGTACAGAACAAGGTTTTTCCCGTTTATCTGAGCCGCCGGAGAGGAGTAATTATGCTCATTGACGGACATGACATTCCCGTTGCCGTCAAAATAGTAGACGGCGCTGTCCGCAACAGCCGCAACGCCGCCGGGATAAGGCAGCAAGGCTTCAACGGCAGCCGCGCCGACATTGAAGGAGAACACGGACTTTGCGGTCTGAGTTTTTCCCTTTCCGGAGTCTATCGCAACCGCCGCCGCAACTATCACCGCAACGATAAGCACCGCTATGCCGATAACGCGAATCAGCGCGGCAATATTCAGTTTTTGTTTACCGCGGTTTGTTTTGTTTTCGTTTGCCATTGTACGATCAAAACCTTTCGTAGTTGACCTTATTCAGATACAAGCCGTCCGGCGGAAGCGTCATTCCGGCTCTCAGACGGTTGCGGGACGAAATGACCTCGGGAATCGTGCCGGGGGCTATTTTATTTTCGGAAATATAGATGAGTGTTCCCGCCATAATGCGAACCATGTTGTACAAAAATCCGTTGCCCTCGACACGGAAAATGACCTTATCGCCTTCGCGCCCGACTTCCGCATCAAAAATCGTTCTGACCGTAGTTCCGACATCGGAGCCGACCGCGCGAAAAGACGAGAAATCGTGCGTACCGATATAGTCCTTCACCTGTTCGTTGAGCATCCTTTCATCCAGCGGATACTTGTAGTGGTATGCGCGTCCGACCGAAAACGGGTCGCGCACGGGACTGTTATGAATTATATAGATATACTCTTTTGATACGCAGTCGAACCGCGCGTTGAATTCCTCGGGAACAACGGCTGCGTTTGTAACCGCTATTTGTTCCGGCAGAAAATGGTTCAGCCCGGTCACGACATTCGAAAGGGGTATCATCTTATCGTGCTGAAAATTGCATTTATATGTGTTGGCGTGAACGCCTGCGTCCGTGCGGCTGCACCCGGTGACATGGTCGCAGCTGCCGAAAAGCGACGACACGGCTTTTTCAACGCATTCCTGAACGGACAGGGCGTTTTTTTGGCGCTGCCAGCCGTGAAACGAACTGCCGTCAAACATGAGGGTCAGTAAATAGTTCATCTCACATCACCGCTCTTAACATTATATTATCGCCGAAATCATAAACCGAAACAAAAATCACGCCGCCCAAAACGCAGAGCATTCCGACCAACACGAGAATATCGGAAACGCGTATCTTCATGATTTTAAGGCGCGTTCTGCCCTTGCCGCCCGTATAGCAGCGGCATTCCATTGCGAAGGCAAGTTCGTAAGCGCGTCTGAAAGAATTCACGAAAAGCGGAATAAAAACGGGGACAAGCGCCTTTGCACGCTCTTTTATCGAGCCTGTTTCAAGCTGCGCGCCGCGTGCCTTCTGCGCGCTCATGATTATGTCTATCTCTTCGATAAGAGTGGGGATAAAACGCAGGGCAATTGTCATCATCATTGCTAGCGAGTGGACATTGACCTTTACGAGTGTGAGGGGGGACAACAGCCGCTCGATAGCGTCCGTGAGCATCGTGGGAGAGGTGGTGTTGACCATCAAAGAGCCTGCCAAAATAAGCGAAATTATCCTGACCGTTATAAACACCGCGCTGAAAATGCCCGCGTCCGTAATAACGAAATCGAAACGGTCAAACGGCTTCCACAACACATTGCCCTTATCGTTATAGAATATCTGTAAAAACGCGGTGAAGCACACGAGGAGCATGACCATTTTAAGTCCGTTGAAAACCGTTTTGAGCGGAATCCTCGACAGTGCAACCGCCGTCACGGAGATAGCCGTGAGAACGATAAGCGGCAGGAAGCTGCGGCAAACGAACAGCGCCACTATATATATGAGAGTAACTGTTATTTTGATTCTCGGGTCGAGCTTATGAAGCGGAGAATTTCCCGGGAAAAACTGTCCGACAGTAATATTTTTAACCATTCCGTTTCCCCTCTTTCAGCTTCGCGGCGTACCGCGCCAATGCGTCGGCGCAGCCCTCGGCGGTATAGATATCAAGCGGAAGATCAAGTCCTCTGCTGCGCAGCTCGGACGCTATTTTCGCCGAAACGGGGACATCGAGTCCCATTTTTATAAGCTCCTCGGAGTGTCCGAATACCTCGCGCGGCGTACCCGTGTAGGCGATCGCTCCGTTTTCGAGGACGAAAATTCTGTCCGATACAGCAGCGGCGGTTTCCATACTGTGAGTTACCATCATAACGGTAGCGCCGGTGGAACGGCGGTATTCGCTTATCATGGAGAGTATCTCGTTTCTGCCCACGGGGTCAAGACCGGCGGCAGGCTCATCGAGAATGAGAATTTCGGGGAGCATTGCCATAACGCCCGCAATCGCCGCGCGGCGCTTCTGCCCGCCCGACAGATCGAACGGAGAGCGTTTGAGCAGCTCGCCGTCAAGCTTAACAAATGCGGCGGCTTTGAGTACCCTTTCGGATATTTCCGCCGCCGAAAGCCCCATGTTTTTCGGCCCGAACGCGATATCCTTTTCCACCGTTTCTTCAAAGAGCTGATACTCGGGATACTGGAAGCAAAGCCCGACCTTAAAACGGGCTTCACGGGTTATTTTTTTGTCGGAATTTATGTCTTTACCTTCAAGGACAACGCTTCCCTCGTCCGGTTTTATCAAGCCGTCGAGCATTTGCATAAGCGTACTTTTTCCCGAACCGGTGTGTCCGATTATACTTATGTACTCGCCCTTTTCAACGGAAAACGAGATATCGGAAAGAGCCTTTTTTTCGAAAGGCGTTCCCTTTGAATATGAATATGACAGATTTTTTACTTCAAGAAGCGGCATTTTGTTCTCCGTTATTTTATGCTTGATATATAGTTCATAAAAGCGTCCGCAAACCCGTCGGGAGTAAGCGGCGTTTTTCCGAGATTTATTCCCCTTGCCGCCAAAAGCTCGGCAAGCTCGGCGGACTCGGGAATTTCAAGTCCGCATTTTTTAATAAGACTGCGCTGTGCAAAAATTTCGTCGGGTGTACCCTCGGCAGCCTTTTTGCCTTCGTCTATAATAATTATCTTGTCGGCGTTCACGGCTTCCTCCATAAAATGGGTGATAAACACGACCGACATTCCGTTTTCTTTGTTCAGCTTTTTGACCGTATGCATTACATCGCGCCTGCCCTGCGGATCGAGCATTGCCGTAGGTTCGTCCAAAACAAGGCACTGCGGCATCATCGCTATCATTCCTGCAATGGCTATTCTCTGCTTCTGTCCGCCCGACAGACGGTGCGTTTCGTGACGACGGTACTCATACATACCGACGGCTTTAAGAGCGCCGTCAACACGGCGGCGCAGCTCCGCAGGCTCTACGCCGAGGTTTTCGGGGCCGAAGGCGACCTCCTCCTCAACGATGGACGCGACTATCTGGTTATCGGGGTTCTGAAAAACAACGCCCACTTTTTTGCGTATGGGAAGCTCGTTTTCGGTGACGGAGGTGTCGTTGCCGTCCACATAAACCTTGCCGGAGGACGGAATATAAATCGAATTCGACAGCTTTGCGACCGTAGATTTACCCGAGCCGTTTCTGCCGAGAACGGCGACAAACTCACCCTTTTTCACCTCAAAGGAAATATTCTCTACGGCGTAGTCCTTTATTGCGTCCTCGTCGTCATACGAGAAAGAAACATTATCGAATTTTATAAGAGCGTTCGGTTCCATTTTTTCTCCTTATCGGGTCCAGTATGCGGACGCGCCGCTCGGCAGAATAAGCCCCGACTGCGTCACGGGAAGCCCTATTTCGTCGGCGTAAACATTTCCGCCGTGAACGGGCTTAATAAGAGAAGCGAGGATATAGCTCATAACGGAGGGCGAAAGTCCGGTCGTGTAGGAGTTGATGAGAAACAGCAGCGCGTCGTCACTCAGAAGCCCGGCGCACAGCTCGCAAAGCGAATACACCTCGTTTTCGAGCTTCCACACTTCGCCGCCCGGTCCTCTGCCGTAGGACGGGGGGTCCATAATGATTATATCATATTTATTGCCGCGCCTTATCTCGCGTTCGACAAATTTTTTACAGTCGTCAACAAGCCACCTCACGGGTCGGCTTGCGACACCGGAGGTTTCCGCATTCTCCTTTGCCCACTGAACCATACCCTTTGAAGCGTCGACATGAGTCACCGCCGCTCCGGCGTTCATTGCGCTGACGGTTGCCCCGCCTGTGTATGCGAAAAGATTGAGCATTTTGACCTCGCGCCCGGCTTTTTTGATTATATCGGCGGTCATATCCCAGTTGACCGCCTGCTCGGGGAAAATTCCGGTGTGCTTGAAGCCCATCGGCTTTATATTGAATCTGAGGTCGGAATAACCTATCTGCCACACATCCGGCAGCTTCTTGTAGACATTCCAGCTGCCGCCGCCCGAGGAGGAACGGAGGTAGCGTGCGTCGGCGTTGTACCACAGTCCGTTCGTTTTCGGGGTCGACCATATGACCTGGGGGTCGGGTCTTATAAGGATATACTTTCCCCACCGTTCAAGGCGCTCGCCGTCGGAGCAGTCTATAAGTTCATAGTCCTTCCATTTATCGGATACTCTCATCAAATAAGCCTTTCTCTGACAACCTCGGAGATCTGAGTCGCAAGGCGTTCTATCTGTTTTTTGTCTTTACCTTCAAGCATTACGCGGACGAGCGGCTCTGTGCCGGAGGCTCTTACAAGAACGCGTCCGGTGGAGCCGAGTTCCTTCTCCGCTTCCTCTATGGCAATCTTTATATCTTTATCATCGAAAAGTCTGAGCTTTCCGAGTGAGGATACGCGCACATTTTTAAGCACCTGCGGGAATATCTCGATTTCGGATGCAAGCTCGGCGAGAGTTTTTCCGGTGGTGCGGATAACATTGAGCAGCTGGACTGCGGTGAGTTGACCGTCGCCGGTGGTGGCATAATCAAGGAAAATGACATGGCCGGACTGCTCGCCGCCGATGTGGAAGCCGCCTTCAAGCATTCTTTCGAGAACATATCTGTCGCCGACCTTTGTCTTTTCGCAGTTGATGGAATACTTTTTGCAGAACTCAAAAAGTCCCATGTTGCTCATGACGGTTGCAACGAGTGTATTCGCGTTGAGGGCGTTATTTTCCTTCATCGCCTTGGCGCAAATAGCCATTATCTTATCGCCGTCGACAAGCTCGCCGTTATTGTCGACGCACAGAAGTCTGTCTGCGTCGCCGTCAAATGCAAAGCCGAGGTCGAAGCCGTTTTCGGCAACATATTTTTGAAGTCCCTCAATGTGTGTGGAGCCGCAGTCGCGGTTGATGTTCACGCCGTCGGGACGGCAGTTTATGACCGTACACTCGCACCCGAGTCTGCGGAAAAGCTCGTTCGCGGTTTCGGAAGCCGAGCCGTTTGCGCAGTCTATTGCGATGCGAGTACCGTAGAAGTGCGCGACGGCGGTACTCTCAATATGCTTTATATAATCCTTTACGGCGTTTTTGCCGGATGTTATCGAACCGACATCTCCGCCGACTTTGAGGGGCGGCGGCATTATCTCGTCGAGAATTATGGCTTCAATTTCCTCCTCCATTGCGTCGGGGAGCTTGTAGCCGTTCGAACGGAAGATTTTTATTCCGTTGTATTCACAGGGGTTATGCGAAGCGGAGATCATCACGCCTGCGTCATACGAATACTCTTTTACGAGAAATGCGACGGCGGGAGTCGGCACAACGCCGAGCAGCAGCACATCGCAGCCGACGGAACAAAGTCCTGCCGCGATAGCGCTTGAAAGCATATCGGCGGATTTTCTCGTGTCGGTGCCTATAAGCACTTTGAGCTTCCTCTCCTCTTGTCCTTTTGAAAGCACCATCGCTGCGGCGCGTCCTATCTTCATCGCGAGTTCACAGCTTATTTCGGTGTTTGCAATACCTCTTGCGCCGTCCGTTCCGAATAGTCTGCCCATAAAAAATCATCCTTTCAAAAATAAGTTTTTGACGGTAAGGCGCGTTTTCCGTTCCTGCCGCGTTCGGGCAAAATTCCGGATAAGTACGGCTGAAAAAAATGCTCAGTGCCGTACAAACGCGCTTAAAGCCGTTCTGAAATTATTATTCTGTACCTGTAAGATATATTATTGGTTACGCAGCCGCACCCTTTGCGGCTTTATTTTATCTGTTGTGAATTCGGTGAAGCCGCCGAACGAAATCAGCCGGCGGTGCCGAGCCCCAAATGGATGCGCGCCGCGTCCGTGACGGTTCTGCCGCGCGGAGTCCTCGCGAGAAAGCCTATCTGCATAAGATACGGTTCATAGACATCCTCTATCGTCACAGCCTCCTCGCCTACCGCCGCCGCTATCGTTTCAAGCCCTACGGGGCCGCCGTTATAGTTGCGTATCATGGTGAGAAGGATCCGCCTGTCGATGTTATCAAGCCCCAGCTCATCTATATCCATCCGCTGCAAGGCTATCTGCGCGTCATTGAGCGTTATAACGCCGCTGCCGACTATCTGCGCGAAGTCACGCGCACGGCGCAAAAGTCGGTTTGCGATTCTGGGAGTACCTCTCGAACGCGAGGCTATTTCGATCGCGCCCTCCTCGTCTATATCTATCCCCAAAATCCGGGCGCTTCGCGTGACTATAAGCGCTAATTCCTCCGGAGAATACAGTTCAAGACGAAGGATAACGCCGAAACGGTCGCGCAGAGGTGCGCTCAGACTGCCTGCACGCGTTGTCGCCGCCACGAGCGTGAACGGCTGCAAATCGAGCCGAATGGAACGCGCCGAGGGTCCTTTGCCTATGATTATATCTATCATTTTGTCCTCCATCGCCGGGTAGAGGACTTCTTCAACGCTTCGCGACAGACGGTGTATCTCGTCTATAAAAAGGACATCGCCCGCGTTGAGATTCGTAAGCAGCGCGGCAAGGTCGCCGGGCTTTTCTATCGCGGGGCCCGAGGTCGTATGAAGCGTCGTTCCCATCGTGTTGGCAATTATTCCGGCAAGAGTCGTCTTACCGAGTCCGGGAGGACCATACAGGAGAACATGGTCGAGCGGCTCGCTTCTTCTGAGCGCCGCCTGCATATATATGCCGAGATTTTCCTTTACCTGCGTCTGACCTATATAGTCGTCCATTGTTTTCGGACGCAGCGAAATATCTATCTCACTGTCGGCGGGAGTGTACTCCGGGGCGGTAAGACGAACATCTTCATCGTACGAATTGAGGGTATTGTTTATTGAATTTATCGCCATGCCTTATCACCTCTTGGACAGAATCTTCAAACCGTATTTTACCAGTTCTTCAACCGGCGCTTCGCTGTCGGCACCCGCGAGAGCGCCTGCCGCGTCGGACGGCGAAAAGCCGAGTGCCGAAAGGGCGCTTATCGCTTCGGATATATTCCCGGTTATCGAATATGACGGCTGAATTTCGGTTGCCGACATCCGCTCGGGAACGCCCTTTGCAATTTTGTCTTTCAGCTCCATCACGATCCTCTGCGCCGTTTTCGCGCCTACATTCTGCGCGGATTTAAGTGCTTTTATGTCGCCGGACGCAATGCTGAGCGCAAGCGCGTTCGGTGTGAGGACGGACAAAATAGAGATCGCGGCTTTCGGACCGACGCCCGAAACGCCTATAAGCATTTTGAAATATTCAAGCTCCGTTTCGTCCGCGAACCCGAAAAGCTCCATCGCGTCATCCCTTACGGAAAGATAGGTGTAAAGGGTCGCTTCCGTTTTGCCTGCCGTTTTCTTCTGTGTATTAAGGCTCACCGTACACTTGTACGCAACGCCCGAGCAGTTCACCGCAACGGTATTTGCGTTGACTGTAAATATTTTTCCGGTTAAGCTGTAAAACATTCTGTATCTCCCGTTTTTCAAGTTGTATGTAAGTTATCCGAAAGCCCCGACATACTGCAATGCGCGTGGCATATAGCCATTGCAAGTGCGTCTGCGGTGTCGTCCGGCTTCGGGACGGCATTAAGCCCCAAAAGGTGACGGGTCATCTCCTGCACCTGTTTTTTTTCGGCTCTGCCGTAACCTACAACGCTCTGCTTGACTTGCAGCGGAGTGTATTCGTATATCTGCGCGCCGGCATTTCTCGCCGCAAGCAGTATAACTCCCCTTGCCTGCGCGACATCGACCGCGGTCTTTTTGTTGGTGTTGAAAAACAGCTTTTCTATCGACATCACATCGGGACGGTATTTATCAAAAAGGAATGTAAGGTCGTTGAAGATATCGAGCAGACGGACGGAAAAAGGCACGCCTGCCTGCGTCGTCACCGCACCGAAATCGAGCACGGTAAAGCGTTTATTCTCATAACGCAGAACACCGTAGCCGACGATAGCATAGCCCGGGTCTACTCCGAAAATGACCATAAAACACCCCTTAACAAGCTTTCGTTACAGTATAACATAAAACGCCGATATAATCAACCGCATTATTTGCATATTTTTGAGCGAATGACACAAAAGCATTTTGTTTCGTTTGACATGACCCGCGATATATTGTATAATTTGAACTAAGTGTAAAACAAACGGAGAACATTCAAAATGAATCTGAAATTCAAAAACGGAAAATTTGTCATATTGCAGGTAAGCGACCCGCAGGATCTGCAATTTGTAAGAAAAACAATGGTAAAAATGCTCGACAAAGCATACGACCGTATCTCGCCCGACCTTGTCGTTTTCACGGGAGATAACATTCTCGGCAACCACCTGCGCGACGCGCGTTTCGGTTCGCGCAAGGTCATACTGTCCCCCGAGGGGGAATTCGAAGCTATGAAAAAAGCTATCTCGCACATCGCTTCGCCCGTCAACGAACGCGGTATTCCGTTCACGATGATATACGGAAACCACGACGACATGAACTTTATTTCAAAAGAGCAGCAGGCTGAGATTTGGAAAAGCTACAAGTGCTTTACCGGACTTGCCGACAGCCCGGAAAGCGGAGATATCGCGACATTTAATCTGCCGATAAAAGCGTCGGACAGCGATGAAATTCGCTTTAACCTGTGGCTTATGGACAGCGCATGGCTCGATAAAGCCGAACAAAAGTGCCACACGGGAGTCAAAAAGCAGGCAGTCGAATGGTACACAAAAAAAAGCGAAGAACTGAAAAAACAAAACGGCGGAAAACCCGTGCCGTCTGTTCTCTTTCAGCACATTCCCTTTACGGAAGCTGTCAGATTGCATGAGGAATGCGGCAAGGATGATTTCGGCGCGCTGCCGGTTTTCAGAAAAGGACAGCCCGAAAGATATATGCGGCTCGACCCGAACTCCGCCGACGGAGTTTTCGGTGAACCCATTGACGGGTGCGAGGAAAACTACGGCGAATTTGACGCGATAAAAAAACAGGGAGATGTTCTTGCAGCCGTTTTCGGTCACGACCACAGGAATCTCTTTACGGCAGAGCTTGACGGGATAAAAATCTGGCAGTCCTCCGCCGCCTCCTTCCGCTGTTACGGCAGCAAATACCGCGGCGTGAGAGTTATCGAAATTGACGAAAACGACCCCGAAAGCATCAAAACATACTTCCTGACATATTTCGAATTGTGCGGAAAAACGCCCGCAAGCGTCCTGTCTTACATATGGGACGCGGACGGCGAGGGCAGAAAAAAGGCTGCGCTTATAGCCGGTGCCGCCGTCTGTGCCGCTGCACCCGTTGCGGCAGTCTCAATATTACGGAGGAAAAGGAAATGAGCGAAAATGAATTACAGTCCCCTCATTTTGAGGACTTGACGGAAAAACAGGAAAGCTCGCTGCTCGTCTACGAAGGAAAAATATTCGACCTACGGCACGACACCGTCAGGCTGCCGAACGGACATGACGGCGTACGCGACTACATAGTCCACAAGGGCGCCGCCTGCATTGTTCCCGTCACCGATGACGGGTGCATTCTCACCGTAAGGCAGTACCGCTACCCGTTCAAAAAGGTGCTTATCGAGATTCCCGCGGGAAAGCTCGACAGCACGGCGGAAGATCCGCTTGACGCGGCAAAACGGGAATTAAAAGAAGAAACGGGTGCCGAAGCCGCAGAGTTCACCTTCCTCGGCGAGTTCTACCCCACCTGCGCATACTCGACCGAAATAATATTCATGTATATGGCAACGGGCCTTTCATTCGGAAGCACCTCGCCCGATGACGACGAATTCATCGAAACCGAAAAAATACCCCTTGAAACGCTCGTCGGGGAGATCATGAACGGAAATATTAAGGACGGCAAAACACAGGCAGCCGTACTTAAAGCATATTTCAAAATAAAAGAAACAAAAGGAGAATAACTACATGAACGGAGCACTCTATTCAATCAGGAAGCTTATCGCCGTTCTCATTATCGCCGTATTTTTCATCGGCGTAAGACCGAACGGCGCACAGCAGCACAATGTTCTTGATGAAGAAAACTGCCGTCTGAACGCTTTCATCGCTTCGGACTCTCACATCGAGGGCAACCAACCCGAAAGACTTTCGAACTTCGGCAGAATGCTCCGCGATATCAAAAACACAAAAACTCAGAATGACGCCGTCGTTTTTCTCGGCGACAACACCATGAACGGGCAGAACATTGAGAGTATGCTCTTCTACGGCGCACTCAGCAACATTTCGCCCGCAAAACAGACTATCGTCGCGCTCGGCAACCACGATGTCGATAACGGCGAGGGCGATTTCAACGAGCTTTCGCAAAGATACTACGCCTACAACAATATGTTTTTCGATGCCGGTTTGTCAAAGCCCTACTTTTACAAAATAATAAACGGCTACTACTTTATCGTTCTCGGAACGGAAAGCTCCACATCAAATTCGTTTGATATGTCCGACGAGCAGCTCGGGTTCCTGAAAGAAACGCTCAAAATCGCAACGGCGGACGGTAAACCCGTTTTCATTTTCAGCCACTACCCGTTTGAATTTATCACGGGCGCGAACAGACTTGCAGTGCCGCTTCTTCTCAGCACATACAAGAATGTCTTTTACATTTACGGTCATATGCACGCCGCGCTCAATCCCGGTTCGGTACAGCGGTACAACACGATACACACCGTAAGCGTCCCCATGTTCACATCGATAAACGCAAATGACGAAACCGGAGAGGACAGAGGCGTCGGCTTCGCTCTTGAAGTGTATGACGACAAGGTCGTTTTGCGCGCAAGAGATTGCTACGACGGCAAATGGCTTGACAACTACTCCTATTCTTTCCCGATAGAAAAGTAATTGTCCGACTGTACTGTGTCTGAAAAAAAACACAGGCTGCACAGCCGCAATAAACCGCGCACCCGCCGCGTTTCAGTTCCGGTCTGCAAAGACACCGACCGCATCATGTCAGAACAATAATCCCCTCAAAAAAGGCTGTAAAAACTCGTTTTTTTACAGCCCTTTTTTATGTAATCACAAATTCGTCCGTAAGTAAGCCCCAACCGCCGTAAATACGGCGGTTGAAGTTCGGTTGATTCACTCTGAACATTTTTTCCTATTCCCTAGGCTGACGGGACTTAAACCCGTGTCGGTTTTGACCGGCTGGTTTTCGCTCATGCCGCGTTAAAACCCTTG
>JAEDGF010000002.1 GCA_016297645.1 Clostridiaceae bacterium | reverse complement strand
TCAGTTGGGAGAGCGTTCGGTTCGCATCCGAGAGGTCGAGAGTTCGAATCTCTTCAGGTCCACCAGCAAAAAAACGCCTATTCTACGCGGTTTGTCGCATAGAATGAGCGTTTTTTCTTTCAGTCGGATTACTGCAAAGAAATCATCAATTTCTCCTCAGGCTATTACACTTTTATGTTAGCTTTCTTCTGCTCTTAGTATAAAAAAGATTCTCAGTTACACAAAAACGCAAACACAAACTTTCGGAAAAGTTCACCTGCGCGAAGAAACAATTATTATTGAAAAAAGGCATATCTTACGGAAAAAAATCCGTAGGCTGTGCCTTAATTTTATTTGAGTATATCAATCCATTTATCGTTGTCTTTTAATTGTAAATGTTCCTGAATACTATCATCGCAAAAAACATCAAGCATTTTATCAAAACTTTCGGCAATCTTCATAGTTTTTAATGTTTCGAGTTTTGTCCAAAATATTTTTCCTTCGTCGGATGATTTCAAAGTTCCGGAATATTCGTCGGTTTTAAAAAGTAAAACCACATATCGTTTGTTTCTTTTAACCTCCCACCATTTAATGCCGCATAATTTAGGATGCTTTATAACAAGCCCTGTTTCTTCTTTAACTTCCTTGATGACGGAATCAACAAAAGGCTCTTGTTTTTCAACATGACCGCCAGGAAAAGTAATGCCGCCCCAAGATTTGTTGATTTTATTCTGAACCACAACATTGCCGTTGTGGTCGTAAATCATACACATATTTGTAAATTCTATTTTTTCGTACTTGCTCATAATAATACCTTGAATTATTTATTTAGTAATATTTGAGGATATTTTAACAAAAAAAAGGCGAGTACAAACTGTTGTGCTTGTACTCGCTTTTTGGTGCGAGAGATGGGACTTGAACCCATACGGGATTACCACACGCCCCTCAAACGTGCGCGTCTGCCGATTCCGCCACTCTCGCATATGCCGTGTTCCACGGAACGATATAGATTATACCACGGCGGAATACCGTTGTCAACACATTTTTTTGTTTTATCCGTTATTTTTTCGGATTACAGGAAGAATGAGTTTTTATTGCCCTGTTTTTCTTGATGTTTTATGTCAGCCCTCATCGGATAAACCTTTTTCCGAACTATCATCCGGAGTAATATTCGGTACAAAATACTTCTTTTCGCAGATATCCTCCTTACATATAACAACACATTCCAAGACCATTTCATTGCCGTTTTTTATCTTTTCGCCCAAGCATTGAATATTCTTTTTATAGAAATTATCATACATTTCATCTGCAAAATCGTTTGAGCAGACAAGATATGCATCTTCATCGGAAAGCTCGATATCCTTTTTTTCAAGATAAAGCGCAGTTGTTCGCAAAATTCCGACGGGAAGAACGGAGCTGTCGGTACACAAAAGAAATTCGTTGCTTTCAAGCTGATCCGGCGGTGTGCTCTGTGTGAGCGGAATAGTCATATTAAAAAGACAGAGAGAGCGGTTCGTAAAGCGTTTGCTGACCGTGTTGACATAGAGTTTTTTCGCACTGCTCACATTTATCCTTGTTTCCGTCTGGGCGATTATTTGTGCTTCGCTGTCAACGTATCTTGTTTTTTCGTTTTTCATCAGGACAGTTCCTTTTACAAGGATATCGCCTTTTTGTACTTTTTTACCGTTAAGCTCGTCTGCCGTTCCCTGAAACACATCTGCCTTTATTATTTCTCCGTCCTTTGAAGCAACGATATCGGAAAATGTCCGTTGTTTATCTCTCTTTTTTGTATATTCCCGCTCCACTACATCTATGTATGCTCTGTTGCCGATAATATTGACATATACGCGTGAAATATAGGGGGAAAGCGTGTTGATTTTCAGCTCGGCTTCGGTTGCATTCAGAGTTCTGAGAGGAACACCCGGAATGAAACCGCATTCCTCCGCGATTTTTGCAACCTCATATTTATCTGTTATCTCAACGCCCTGAATTTCAACGCTCCACAAAACGGAGGACAAATACATGATAAGCAGCATACTCAAAAGTAAGCCGACGGGAAGCCCGTAGTTTCGTTTCACCTTTGCGAATAAAAACGGCAGACCGACTTTTTTTTGTATCTTTATATCTGCCCCCGCTTCGTCTGCGGATGCGAACAAACGGGGCAGACACTTTTTATTTGTCGTGGCGTAAAGGAGCCCGTTTTCCGTTCTTACATCGGCAAGTACGACTCCGTTTTTCCTGCATTTCGCAACAAACACGCCGGTAAAACCGTTTTCAGCCGTAAAAAACACAGTGCCGTTTATAAACCTGAAAATCCTGTCCGTCAGATCGCGCATTTTACTTACCTCCGTATACGAATTCAATAGAAAATATCCTGCCTAAAATAACCGTGTTTTTATCGGAATAATCTTTCAATCTTAAATCGCTCCCCTTTATAATCAGCGAAAAAGACGATGCTTCGAGAAATATACCGTCCTCGGAATAATCCGTTATCTCTTTGCAGCCTTTAACGGAAATTTCGCCGAGGGAATTTACTGTCATGTAAAAAGGGAAAAACTCATTTATCTCTGTCACCGCACCTATGCGTTCCGATATACCGGCAACAGCGTTGTTAAGTTTGTTTTTTAATTTGCCACTCTTCAAACTTATCACCGACCTTCGTGATATTCTATGTTTTTGAACGGTATATTATCACAGCACAAGTAATAAGATTTACTATGAAGTATTCAGTAAAAAAATATATCACAGTCTTAATTACTGTCGCTTTATATGCTCTGCTTTTTGTGTTTTCGGGTAAAGTAAAGCTGCAAGCGGAAAATGCCGTGACTCTCTGCACGAAAATAATTGTGCCGTCTGTTTTCCCGGTGCTGACACTGAGCAACACGCTGCTGCTTTACGGCTTCCCGAACGCATTTCAGAAAATCCTCGTCATTCCGGCAAAGCACATTTTCGGACTTTACGATCGAAGCGCCGTAAGTGTTTTATTCGCTCTTACGGGGGGATATCCCGTCGGAGTCAAAAACGCGAGAGCTATGTATGAAAAGAATCTTATTTCAAAAAGCGAAGCCGAGCGGCTTGCGCTTGTTTTTGTGTGTCCCGGGCTGTCGTTTACGCTGAGTGTTTCGGGAGCTTTTTTCGGTTCTGCCGCAGCAGGTGCAACTCTTTTCTTTTCATGTACGGCGGCAGCTGTTTCATTGGGATTTGCCATGCGGCTTTTGTACGGGACGGAGAAATCTTCGTTAACGACGGTTCCCGAATTACCGTTTCGTCAGGCGCTGATAACATCAGCAGAGAAAAGCTTCAATTCCGTTTTATCCATATGCTCCTACATAATACTTTTTGCTTCCATGAGTGCGATTCTCGGTGAAATACTCCCGGATAAAATAGCTTTTGCGGTTAATCCGCTTTTGGAGGTAACATCGGGCATTCAAAGCGCGGCGCAGAAAGGAAATATAGTTTTTGCGGCATTTTTATGCGGCTTCGGCGGATTCAGCGTCATTATCCAGCTTATGTCAGATATCAAAGCACTGGACATTTCGGTTGTTAAATTCGTTGCTTTCAGGTTTATAACCGGGGTCCTTTCAGCTGTGTACGAGCTTTTGACGGTTTCACTTCTCAACCTTGCTTTTCCGACCGCCGACATATACAGATATGAACTTTACACGAATTCCTTTTCAGGCTCGGCAATGCTGATTTCCATGACGATCCTGCTTATACTGTCCGTAATGCAGACAAACGGAAAATCAGTCCGCTCCGACTGATAGATATTGACTTAACGGGTTAAAAAGTGTAATATGTAATACGATATTATATTATTAAGAGGAATTATAATGAGCAAAAAAATATTAGGCGAAGGAATAGAGCCTAAATGCGCATACTGCGAACACGGCAAACCCACGCCGGACGGAGCTAATGTACTGTGTTATTTCTGCGGTGTACCCGACAAGGATCACAGCTGCAAAAAGTTCAAATACGACCCGCTGAAACGCGAACCGCTTCGTCCTGCCGAACCGGGTGTATTCAGTGCCGAGGACTTTTCGCTTTAATACTACGGAGGAAATTATATGAACACAGAATTCAAACTCGGAATAGGACTTGATAAAGACGGGAGAATAGCCTCGGATCTGACGCAACTTGTCGGGAATACGCCGATGCTTTCACTGGGCGGTTTTTGCAGACTGCACTCAATCGAATGCGATCTTGTTGCAAAGCTCGAATACTTTAATCCACTCGGAAGCGCAAAGGACAGAGTCGGACTTGAAATGCTCACGGACGCGGAAAACCGCGGTGTACTTAAAAGCGGCGGCTGCATAATAGAACCGACAAGCGGCAACACCGGAGTGGGACTCTCATTTGCCGCTGCTATAAAGGGATACAAAATAATACTCACCATGCCCGAAAATATGAGTATAGAAAGAGTCAAACTCTTAAAAATGCTCGGCGCCGAGGTAGTTCTGACTCCCGCTGCTGACGGAATGCAGGGTGCCATCGATAAAGCGCACGAGCTTGCGGCTGAGATCGACGGCGCTTTTATCCCCGATCAATTTCGCAATCCCGCGAACGCCAACGCACACCGAAAAACAACTGCTCCCGAAATACTGCGCGACACATACGGAAAAATAGACTGCTTCGTAGCCGGTGTCGGCACGGGCGGAACGCTTACGGGTGTAGGTGAAGTATTAAAAGCGTACAGAAAAGATATCAAAGTTATAGCGGTTGAACCGATGAACAGCGCCGTTCTTTCCGGCGGCAAGAAGGGTTCGCACGGACTTATGGGAATAGGCGCAGGCTTCATTCCGGAGATACTGAACACCGGAATAATTGATGAAATAGAAAGAGTTACGGACGAGGAAGCATACGAAGCGGCAAGAGAGGTTGCGAAAACCGACGGACTGCTTGTAGGTATTTCCTCCGGTGCCGCACTGCACGCCGCAAAGAAAGCGGCTCTCGGCATGAACGACAAGCATAAACGCATTGTCGTACTTCTGCCGGACGGAGGGGAAAGGTATATGTCTACTCCCCTGTTCGATATCTGATTTTATTTGCCGGAAAACATTCCGCATTTTACCCGGAGGTATAAAAAGTGAACGAGTTATTTTATGAACTGCAACAGGAAAACGGCTTAGTTCAAAACCGTTCCGGTCGGCTTGTGCAAATTCCGCGCGTACTCGCAAAGCTTGACGCTCTTCTTGCGGCGAATGATTACGCGGACGCGGAAAAACTTTTGCTTTTCAATATTTCCGAATGCTCCGCAGACGAATACATTCCGGTAAGGCTCACGCTTCTTAACGAACTTATCGGGCTGCTGCGTAAGACGAATCAAAAAGAAAAGGCTTTTTCTTATACACAACTCGCACTTAAAACGGTTTCCGATGCAAAACTCGAAGATATCGAGATGGGAGCAACGGTGCAGCTGAATGCAGCTACTGTATATAACCATTTCGGTGAACATAAAACGGCGCTTGAACTATACGAAAAAGCGCTCGAAGTCTATCAAAAAGATGCAACGCCCGACAGCGGCAGACTTGCCGGTCTTTACAACAATTATGCGCTGGCTCTTTCAGCCGATTCTCAGAATGAAAAAGCCGAGCAGTTTTTTATGAGCGCTCTCAAATTAACCGAAGAAAACAAAGAAATGCTGCCGGAAGCCGCTATAACCTGCCTGAACATTGCAGACCTTAAACTAAAAGGCACATCGAGCGAGCAGGCAATACTTACGGCTGACGAATATGTCAGCCGCGCACAGGAATTTCTTAACCGTCCGGAAAACAAACGCGACGGAAATTACGCTTTTGTGTGCGAAAAATGCGCTCCGGTTTTCGAACACTTCGGTTATTTTGTATTTGCGGAAGAATTAAAAGAAAGAGCAGATAAAATATATGCAGGTAATACAGGGGCTTGAACTCTCCGAAAGATACTATAACGAGTTCGGCAAGCGAATGCTTGAAAGCGAATTCCCCGATGTCTTGCCTTATCTTGCCGTCGGTTTGGTCGGTTCAGGCTCGGAATGCTTTGGCTTTGACGACGCGACCTCCGCAGATCACGACTTTGAACCGTCTTTTTGCATATTTATCCCGTCGAACCGCGAAACGGTATCGGAAAAGACAGCTTTTTTACTGGAAAAAGCGTATATGCGATTGCCGTCAGAATTTATGGGATATTCGCGGCAAAGGGTTTCACCGGCCGGCGGCGCAAGACGAGGTGTAATAAGAATTTCGGATTTTTATTCTTCCAAAACAGGTTCTCCCAACGGAGAGCTTGTGAAAGAGCAGTGGCTGGCAGTTCCCGAATACTGCCTTGCAGAGGCAACCAACGGAAAAATATTCTTTGACAACTACGGTGAATTCACCGAAATTCGAAAAAAGCTTCTTGTAATTCCGGAGGATATACGGTTAAAAAAACTGGCAGGAAACCTTGCCCTCACTGCGGAAACCGGCTTATATAATTACCTGAGGTGTATCTCGCACGGGGAAACGGCAGCTTCGCAGCTTGTGTTGTTCGAATTTGAAAAAGCCGTTATAAATTCAGTATTTTTACTCAACAAAAAATATCAGCCTTATTTCAAATGGAAGCACCGTGCGTTAAAATTGCTCCCCAACGGTGATTTTTATTCCGAAAAGCTCGAATTTTTGATTTCAACACCGAATGATTATGAGCAAATTCCCGTTAAAGTTTCCGTAATATCCGATATCACGGAAAAACTGGCACACTCCGTAAGAGATGCTTTTTACGGCAAGGCGACAACGAAAAGCCCCGAAGCACTCGCCTTCGAGCTTAATGACCTGATAGAGGATAACGCGCTTCGAAACGAAAATATTTACTATGCGATATAAATCCGTCAGCAAATCAAATTGAACCGAACGATTACTTCTTCGGGAAAAAAGAAAATAAGGACAAAACAAAAACGAACGGCTCTCCAAATGAGTAAACCGTTCGTTTTCTTATTTTTCAAATCTTTATTTGAGGACGGCAACAGCGTCCGTAATAGTCTTTTCAAAGGCTTCCTTACCGTACTTATCAACTTCGGCTTTATTCTTTTCACCGTGTGTAAGGCAGCCGGCACCGCCTATGCATCCGCCGACACAAGCCATGCCCTCAATGAAGTTCGCGTCAAGCATATTCTTGCTCTTTTTAAGGAGCGCCGTGCGGCAGGCTTCTATTCCGTCACAGGCAAACGGCTTATACTCAAAGTCTGTAATTCCCTGCTCCAAAAGACCTTGTCTGACAGCGTCCGAAAGACCGCCGCTTCGAGCAAAAATTCTGCCGAAGTAAGAAGCGTTATCAAGTACATCCTCGTCAAGCGTCATTATGTCGATATCTTTACTGTCAAAAAGCGCCTGTAACTCCTCAAAGGTCATTGCAGCGTCTACATATTTTTTTACATCATCCCTTTGGACCTCTGCTTTTTTTGCCGTGCAAGGCCCGATAAAAACAACTTTACAGGGAGCATCATGCTCTTTGATATACTTTGAAATAGCCGTCATGGGTGATGGATTATGTGAAACGAACTGCTTCATCTGCGGGAATGTTTTGTCAATGTAGCTTACGAACGCCGGGCAGCACGAGCTTGTAAGGAATCCTTTTTCAACAAGCTCCTTTGACTCGGCAAGAGCCACCATATCAGCACCGAGAGCCGCTTCGATTACCGTGTGGAAGCCCAATTCTTTAAGTCCCTTTACGACCTGACCGAGCTTGGCATAAGTAAACTGACTTGAAATAGACGGAGCAACTACCGCAAAGACTCTGTACCCTTCGGTCTTGCTCTTTTTGAGTATATCAATAACATCGAGAATGAATGATTTGTCGCTGATTGCGCCGAAGGGGCACTGATAAACACAGGCACCGCAGGCAATACACTTTGCATTGTCTATTTTTGCCGAGCGATCCTCATTCATTGAAATTGCTTTAACCTTGCAGGCATTTTCACACGGGCGCTTTCTGCTTATGATCGCAGTATAAGGACATACGCGCGAGCAAGCGCCGCACTCCTTACATTTTGTCTTGTCTATATGTGCAACATGATTTTTATCAAAAGTCAGCGCGCCAAAACGGCAGACATCTTCGCAGCGGTGGGCAAGACAGCCGCGGCAGGCATTAGTGACTTCGAAACCGCCCATGGGGCATTCGTCACACGCCGTTTCGATGACCTCTATCACATTCGGGTTTGTCTTATCTCCGCCCATTGCAAGCTTGACTCTGTCCCCGAGAATGGCGCGTTCCTTGTAAACACAGCAGCGCATTGTCGGTGTTTTGCCGGGAACAATCGTTTTCGGAATTTCGAAAATACTGTCGAGCAGAGTATCATTCCACGCGTGCTTTGCGACTTCCCGCAGCACTTTATATTTAAGATGCTGAACTTTTGTATCAAATATTCTCATTACAGACCTCCTATGCTGCCGAACTGATATTGCGCGTTTCAGAGCAATTAAAAATAACTGACCTTGATTCTTTTTCCCATTTGTTTAAGACATTGCGACAGTTCTTCAACCAGATTCATTTTTATGTTAAAGTTGATGGGAAGATCGGGATTTTGGTGAGCCGGGTTTACGGCGCGCCCGACATAGAAATTTATGTCAGTGGCTTCTTCAAAAAGCATACGGCAGATAAGCGAAGCGCCGTCACGCTTATATCCCCAATGCTCGTAAAGCTCGTTTGTCCCGAGTGCGTCTTTGGCATATTCGATAACTTTGTTTATCGTAATAACGCCTTCGGTCACGAGGTCGACGCCTTCGATTTCCGCAATCGGGGGAACATCGCTGCGTTCATATTTCAAGCTTGCCCTTACGGGTTTGCCGAGATATTTCGACACAATTGAAGAAGTCGTTCCGCCGCAGACAATGTGCTTACCCTCTTTTGAAAAGAAAAGCGACATCATTCTGTTGCAGTCATCGCGGTTGCGGGGAGGACCGAACAGGAGATTTACCTGACAGCGTTTTCTTATCCGGACAACGCAAGCCGTTGCGTCATCCCCGGGGTGGTTTCCGTACAGCTTATCACATTCGTCAACAAGCATGGTTGAAAGCGTTTTTGCCGTGTAACCGACAGGCACAATGCTCTGCATAAAATCGGCAATTTCGTCTACCTTCCAACCGAAGTTGAAAGCCGTCCCTATTCCGGCGTGCGGACAACCGTCGCTCATCACGACAAAGCAATCGTCCTCATTGAGCTGGATAACCGATTTAAAAATTTTCTTACCGTCTATGTTTAATTCCTGCTTCGGGTAATCATATCTTTCAAAGTTGCGGAACATTATGACCGGCGGATTATCATACTGTATTATTTCCGCCGTTGAATTGTCTTTCAGGTGGATTATCGTAAACGTAGAATAAGCTACTCCCCTTACGGAGCAAATCGGCAGCGTTGCGGCAATTGCTGAAACGCATTCCTCCAAGGATATCCCCTCTGCCATCATGGTTGAAATCATTTTTGACGTAAGAGTCGAAAGAATGCTGGCTTTTACTCCGCTTCCCAGTCCGTCGGCAAGAACGATAACGGTGGAGTCCTCGCCTTGCTCGACTATATCGACATGGTCGCCGCAGAGCTGCTCACCCTCGTGGTTGATGCTTTTCCAACCTATATCTGCGCATAGATTATTCATTGTTTATCGACTCCTTCAATTTTGAGAGTGCGATTTTTGTTTCGGCTGCGGTTTCGCCCAACAGTGAAGCAATTTCCTGAACAATACGCATTTGTTTATCAACGACCTTGTCTGCTATTTCAACAGTCTGACGGCTGATATTTTCCTTCTTCTCGCGCTGAGTTTCCTCCTCAGTAACATCCCTGAGAATGCATATCAAAAGTCTGAACTCACGGTCGTAAACAATTGTTTCTTCTACATATTTATCATATTCGGCAAGATATACGCGTTTACCTTCGATTCTCGAACCGGTATTGAGTACGGACACAAAATCGGAGGTGTCCATAATGCGTACAACACCGTCGCCGAGAATATCTGAGGCAAAACGAAGGTTCATTATTTTAAGCGCTGCCTTGTTTATTTGCTGAACTTCGAGCTTTTCATTCAGGACAATAAGTCCGTTCGGCGTATTTCTGACGATCGTGTCGGAAAAGCTCTCCGCCTTGTCTTTAAGATACGGCAGACACATGGAGATTTCAGCCTTGCCCTGATAAATTGCAATGGCTTTTTCGCGGCAGCTGTCGTAGCCACAGGAGCCGCAGTTAAGCTCGTCGGACGGCTTCATTTTACCCATCTGACGGAGTATCTCGCGTATTTCGGACTCCGTAGGCGGTTGCAGCTTCTTTTCAATTGCAGTAAAGTTTTTCTGCATTTCGATTTCTTCCGGCTGGACGACTTCAAAATCTTTATCTTTTGCAAAGTGGGCAACGGCAAGATAATCCTTTATCGGTGAACGGTGGAATTTTTCCATTACGGGACCTCCGACACAGCTGCCGACACACGCCGACATTTCAATAAAGCAGCGGTGAATTTTGCCCTCAGAAATATCTTTAAGTGCGGAAATACAGTTTTCCGTACCGTCGATAGCCATATAGGTGTAGTCGGGCGAGGTTTCCGTCATTGATTTAAGAATACCGCCCGTAGTGGGGAAGAAGCGTGCAAGACCTTCATCGCCCTCATCTTCTTTGACTTCGGGGACAACATTCTCCGCCTTCAACCACGCCGTAAGCTCATCAAATGTAAGAACGGCGTCAACTATCCCCTCGTAATACTGAGCTTCATCCTTCTTTGCAACGCACGGCCCGACGAAAACAGTTTTTGCGTTCGGGTAACGGCGTTTTATATCTTTGCAGTGTGCCTGCATGGGAGAAACGATATCCGCAAGATAGGGCAAAACCGACGGAAAATATTTTTGAATAAGCAGATTAACGGAATGACAGCAGGAGGATATAAGAATATCTCTTGTGCCGTCCGCAAGCATTTTTTCATACTCGTTTTTAACTATCGTAGCACCTATCGCCGTTTCTTCAACATCAAAAAAGCCGAGCTTTTTCGCGGCTTCGCGCATTGCGCCGATACCTACACCCTCGTAGTTCGCAATGAACGACGGCGCAAGGCTTATTATAACGGGATCGCCCGATTGAAGAAGAACCTTGACCTTTTCGGTTTCGTCAACTATCTGCTTTGCATCCTGCGGACAAACAACAAAGCACTGACCGCACATAATGCACTCATTTCCGATAATATACGCCTGATTTCCGGAAAAACGAATTGATTTTACCGGACAGTGGCGAATACACTTATAGCAGTTCTTGCAATTTGATTTTTTTAATGTAAGGCATTCCATAAGTAAAATCTCCCGACGATTACTTTATTCTTTTCAATATGTTTTCTTCAAAAAACGCCTCAAACTTTTCGGGGGTAACACCCGTAAAAACATCATCATCCACCGCAACGGTTACGCCCTCGCGATTACATCTGCCGGTACAAAAACTTCCGGCAAGTGTTATTTCGCCTTCAAGACCGTTCTTAGCTATGGCATCCTGAAAAAGATCAACAAGCTCCTCCGAGCCTTTTATATGGCATGAAGAACCGACGCAAATCTGAATTATCATCTTCTCACCTTCGACAGAACATTTTCAACGAAAAACTCTTTTGCAAGCTCGGGTGCAACAGAAAAGAAATCATCGTCAATCGTAACGCATACGCCCTTGTCGCATTTACCCATGCAAAATGTACCGGCAAGCTCAACACGGTCGCCGAGGTTATATTCGCTTATGAGCGTCTGGAACTGCTCGACAACCTGTCTTGAACCCTTGATATGGCATGACGAGCCTATGCATACAGTAATTTTCATATATTATGTATCCTCCTTAAAAAATCTGTGAGTTAACTAAATTTATCAGCATATCGCGTTCGGCAGAGTTGCAGCCCGTGCTGCGGGCAGCCGCAACAAGCGGCAGCCATTTTTTTACGACCTGTGCATCGGAAGCGCTCATTTCACAGTAAAGATCAAGATACTGCCGAGCGCCGTCCTTATCTCCCTGTAAGTAGAAATACAGATATGTTCTCGCAGCGTCGGCAAGCGGATCACCCTGAGCGGCGTGCGCCCAATCTACGATGTACGCCTCGCCTGCGTCCGTAACGATTATGTTTGAAGGTTCGAACTCGCAATGGCAGACCTTATTGTCCTTGTGCATTGCTTCAACCTTCATCAGAAGATCGTAACGCGTTGTCGCAACAAGATCACTGCGGCTTATGTTAAGTATCATTTTTTCTTTAAGAGAAATAAGTCCTTCGCAAACAACTCCCTGTGTTTGTATCTGCAAGGACACAAAACGCCGAAGAAGCTCCTCTTTTTTTTCGGGGCTGTCCTTCATAAGCTGTTCAAGTGTTTTTCCCCTTATAAATTCCGATATTATCGTCCATTTGCCGTCGATTTCGGTAACTTCAAGCACCTTCGGGACATTGAGTTCGCTGCATTCAAGCCTTGCCTGGTTGAGCGCCTCGTTAAGGACATCCGCCTTTGTGTAGCCGGAATTAAAAACTTTCAGGCACCGTTCGGAATCGCGGTAGACCGTTTTATCGTTTCTTACTGCAATAATCCTGTCAAAATTCATAAATACCTCCCGTTATTTCTCGAACCTGTCGCCGGAAAAAACCTCCGCTTGGCTTTGACAAGCAGGTCGATAAATCTATTGTCAAGTTCAGTCAGGCTGTAATCTTTTTTGTAGACGAGCACATCCTTGTAGAGCCGGTTGTTTTCTCCGCATGGGAGATTACATAGCGAATACCGCTGCATTATTTCGTCGGAAACAGGGGCGACCCACATAAAGGTATCGGGATTTTTCGAGAGAAGTTCAAACTGACTTGCCCTTTCGAAAACATATATCTTCTTCCCCGTTCCGTCCGGCTTTTCGGTCTTTTTCAAATCGGAGAACGGGAGTGACGGCACAGACGGGTCTGCGTGGAGAATTTCGATATATCCCTTCAAATCATCAAATGAAACGGCTTCTTTTTCTGCGAGCGTACTTTTCTCACTTGCCAAAAGCACATAACGAAATTCGCATATGACCTCGTAATTCAGCGATTCTTCATCGAACAGAGATTTATAGTATCTGTCAAGCTCCTCGGCGTAACGCACGATTCCGAGACGAAAATCGTCCTGCATGACATTTTTCACGGTACGCATGGTATTCGTTTCACTGTAAAAAACCTCAATATCGTCAAAAGCGGAAAAGCCTTTCGAAAAATCGGCAAACGCCTCACAAATGTAGCTCGAACGGGGTGCAGACAGCGAAAAGCTCTTTTTTACGGCACTTTTCTTTTTGAATACATTTTCGATATTCTCTACCTGCTTCAAAACACCGCGCGCATAACCGATAAATGTTTCGCCGTCCGGAGTCAAAGTCATTCCCTTTGCGCTGCGCTCAAAGAGCGTCACACCGAGATTCAGCTCAAGCTCTTTGACGGCGCGGCTGAGCGCCGACTGCCCCACGAACAAATGCTCCGCCGCTTTATTCAGGGAGTTCGTTTCGGCTATTTCAACCGCGTATTTCATGTGAAGCAGATTCATACATAGCCCCTTAACAGTTCCTTTGCGTCCTTTGACTCAATCAAAATTTATTTTATCACATAATACTTTTAAAATCTACTGTTTTCAACAAATCAACTGTGTTTTTTCTTTGGAGTTTTTTCCTGAAAATATACAACTCGGAAAAAACGCACCGGAAGTTTATTCCGATGCGCTTATGTCTGCAATTTTTTTCGTCAATTATTATTTTCCGCTTGCACCGTAGTTCGAGAGAACGCGAGCCGAGGGATCATCGACATCGCAGCCCTCCCACTCCTTGTTCGGCATCCAGAAATTAACGACCATGTCGCTCTGACCGGGATAGTATTTTTCGAATATCTCTCTGTACAGAAGCGATTCCTTCGTAAAGGGCTTTGCGTGTGTGTACTTGCTGCTCTTTTCCGCAAATTCGCTGTCGGAATAAAGACCGTTTGCATACTCTTTAAGATAATCGACCATTGAATGACCGACAGCGTCGGAAAATGCCGCTTTTTCTCTGTAAAGAATGTCATGAGGAAGGTAGTCGCCCTCAAAGGCATGACGGAGCAGATATTTGCCCTTGTTATATACATTCATTTTCTTTTCGGGATCGACAGAGAGAACATATTTGACAAAATCAAGGTCACCGAAGGGGACACGAGCTTCAAGAGAGTTTTCGGAAATGCATCTGTCGGCTCTCAAAACATCGTACATATAAAGCTCTCTGATTCTCTTTTGTGATTCCCTCTGAAACTCTTCGGCAGACGGAGCGAAATCCGTATACTTATATCCGAAAAGCTCGTCCGATATTTCACCTGTAAGAAGAACACGGATATCGGTATTCTCATGAATCCATTTGCAAAGAAGATACATTCCCATGCTGGCACGGATAGTTGTTATATCGTAAGTTCCGAGTTTATGGATGACAGTTTCAAGCTCTGATATTACTTGTTCCTTCGTCATATAAACTTCTGTGTGATCGCTACCGATATAGTCTGCAACCTGCTTTGCATATTTAAGGTCGATTGCGTCCTCGGTCATTCCGATAGCGAAAGTCTTAATGGGCTGTCCGCTTTTCTTGGCCGCAATTGCACAGACAAGAGAAGAATCGAGTCCGCCGGAAAGAAGGAATCCGACCTTTGCGTCTGCGACAAGGCGTTTTTCTACACCGGCTATCAGTTTATCGTGAATTTTTGAGCAAACGGTTTCAAGAGAATCATGACAAATGTCTTTTACTGCGGCGATATCGCAGTAGCAGATAAACTTGCCGTCTTTATAGTAATGTCCCGGCGGGAACGGCATAACTTTTTTGCAAATACCGACAATGTTGATTGCTTCGCTTGCGAAAAGAATAACGCCTTTGTCGTCATAGCCGTAAAACAGCGGACGGATTCCTATCGGATCTCTCGCAGCGATGTATTCGCCCTTTGAGCCGTCATAAATTATCATGGCAAATTCCGCGTCAAGCATTGCGAACATATCAGTGCCGTACTCTTTATACATCGGGAGAATTATCTCGCAGTCGGAGCCGCTTTTGAAGGTATATTTTTTCGAAAGCTCTTCCTTTATCTTCTCGAAGCCGTAAATCTCACCGTTGCAGACAGCGTAGCTTCCGTCAAGCTCAAACGGCTGCATACCCTCGGGCGAAAGTCCCATTATCGAAAGTCGATGAAAACCGAGAAGCCCTTTTCCCGTATCGATTATTTTGCTGTCGTCGGGTCCTCTCGAAACGGTCTTGTCAAAGCCCTCTTTAAAAGACGAATAGGTGTCACACAAATCACAGTAACCCATTATTGAACACATTGTTTTTTCCTCCGAAAAATTATTCAGCATTCAATAGGGCAAGTGCCGTAACTCGCGGTGCCACCTATCTTTTTTTCTCTTTTCGCTTCAATAAAAGCTCTGTTCGTTTAACGGAGAACAACTCCGGCTCGCTTAGTTACGGAAGAAACCGTGTTCGGCTCGCAGCTCATCAGGTGTTCTTCGCGCGGTGTCCTGCACGGGGCTTACACCGTCCCCCGTTCGCTGACGCCGACCTTCCGCGTTACTTTTCCTGACTCAAACGCTTTTTGTATTCTGTTTATTTTACGCCGAACATCAAATCTCCGTATGTGGGGAACGGCCAGTATTTCTTTGCCGTTAGTGTTTCGGCTTCGTCGCAGTATTTCCTTAGTTCCGCCATATCCGAAATGACGGTATCTCTGATAAAGAAAGCTGCTTTTGTAATATCTTCAATCGCTTTATACTTTTCAAGTGCCGTTTCAAGCTTTTCCGCTGCTTCGTATGCTTCGTCTTCAAGCAGAGAGAGCTTTTTGATAAGCGCGGTTTCGCACTTGCACGAAATTCCGGATACTGCCGATTTCTTTACCGCCACGCTCTCGGACAAATCTTTTACATACGCCTCGATTGCCGGGATTATCTCTTTCACCGCCATATCGACCATTGTAAGCCCTTCGATGTTGACTGTTTTTGCATAGTTTTCAAGTCCGGTTTCGTAACGGGCTTTAATCTCAGCCATGGAAAAGACCTTGTGAGAAGTAAGCATATCGGTGTTTTTCTTTTCAAGGAGAGTGGGATATGCGTCGGGAGTCGTTCTGAGGTTAAGGAGCTTTCTTGTTTCGGTGGCTTCCTTAATCCATGCGTCGTCATAACCGTTTCCGTTGAAAATGATACGCTTGTGATCTTTTATGGTCTTTTTAATCATCTCATGAAGGGCGGTTTCAAAATCCTCCGCACCTTCAAGACGGTCGGCGTATACTTTAAGCGACTCTGCAACGGCGGCGTTGAGCATGATGTTGGTCGTCGCGATACTGTTTGCGGAACCGAGCATTCTGAACTCAAATTTGTTTCCGGTAAACGCAAAGGGCGAAGTACGGTTTCTGTCCGTTGTATCTCTTATAAACTTCGGCAGTGTGTGAACGCCGAGCTTCATCACCGTTTTCTCTGCACCGTTGTAAGGCGCGTCTTTTTCAATAGCATCGAGAACTGCGGTAAGCTCATCACCGAGGAATATCGAAACGACAGCGGGCGGTGCTTCGTTCGCGCCGAGACGGTGGTCGTTGCCTGCCGTTGCAACGGAAACTCTGAGAAGATCCTGATAATCGTCAACCGCTTTAATAACCGCGCAAAGGAGAAGCAAAAACTGTGCGTTTTCATACGGTGTATCACCGGGAGTCAGGAGGTTAACACCTGTGTCGGTAGCCATAGACCAGTTGTTATGCTTGCCGCTTCCGTTAACACCATCGAAGGGCTTTTCGTGAAGCAGACAAACAAGACCGTGCTTCGAAGCGACCTTTTGCATTACCTCCATTGTAAGCTGATTGTGATCGGTGGCAATGTTCGTGGTGGTGTAGATGGGAGCAAGCTCGTGCTGAGCCGGTGCAACTTCGTTATGTTCCGTTTTTGCAAGAACACCGAGCTTCCACAACTCCTCGTTAAGCTCAGCCATGAAGGCTGCGACTCTCGGCTTTATAACACCGAAATAGTGGTCGTCCATTTCCTGACCCTTCGGTGCTTTTGCTCCGAAAAGCGTTCTGCCGCAGAAAAGAAGATCCTTGCGTTTTTCAAGCATCTCTTTATCAACAAGGAAATATTCCTGCTCGGGGCCTACCGAAGTACGGACACATTTAACCTCCGTATTGCCGAACAAACGGAGAATTCTAAGCGCCTGTTTGTTGAGTGCCTGCATTGAACGAAGCAGCGGTGTTTTTTGGTCGAGCGCATCTCCGGCGTAAGAGCAGAATGCTGTGGGAATACAAAGTGTTTTATCTTTTATGAAGGCATACGATGTGGGATCCCAAGCCGTATATCCTCTCGCTTCGAAAGTTGCTCTCAGTCCGCCCGAGGGGAAAGAAGATGCATCAGGCTCACCTTTTATAAGCTCCTTGCCCGAAAACTCCATAATAACGCCGCCGTCGGGTGACGGTGTAATAAAGCTGTCATGCTTTTCGGCGGTTATTCCGGTAAGGGGCTGGAACCAATGCGTGAAGTGGGTCGCACCGTGTTCAACCGCCCAGTCTTTCATGGCGTCGGCAACTGCGTTTGCAACTTCATTATTGAGAGAAGCACCTTCGTCAATAGTCTTTTTCAATGATGAGTAGACCTTCGAGGGCAGCTTTGCTTTCATCACTCTGTCGTCGAAAACAAGGCAGCCGAAGTAGTCCGATACGGGTTTTGCAGTCATTATGATACATCCTCCTTTTTAATAATAAAAACGGGCAGAGCGTCCTCATGAAACATAGACGCCATTGCCCGTTTAATTTACACTTTTTTTAGTTTTCAAAAAAAGAAAAAGGCGCCGAAACAGACTGAACTGTTCCGGACGCCTTTGTCCTTATGTCGTGAATTATACTCAAAAAATTCCGTTTGTCAATATGTTTTCGAAAAAAAGTTTTTTTTGAGCGTTATTATGCACTGTCGACAAACACAAATCGCGTTTGTTGTGCATAGTTCACAAAAACATTTTTATTTTGCGAGTGCGCCTACAAGCATCATGTATGCGCCTATCTGTGCGCCGAACTCGGGAGCGCCCTCCATGATGAGCTTGCCTTCTCTGACGGATGCGAGCATATCATCAATGGACATGAGAATTCCGAGTGCGGAATCAAGATTATTAAAGCGCATTGTGAAGAACGGCATAGCTCTCTTGTAGATGCCCTTACCTGCCTTTGACTTACCTGCTTTTATGCGGATATAAGCCGAAACGGAGTCCTCTCCGTCAACTCTCCATGCATAAACACGGTCGGGGGATTTAAGACACCAGTCGTGAATCTCCTTGTGTCCCTGTTTGTTAAGAGTGCTTATACCAACCGAAAGAAGGTAAAAATAGCACTTAACGAGAAGGCGCTTTGTATCTTCATCTGCCGGAATTTCCGTCATGCCGAGCAGTGATGCCATTTTAAGAAGCGCCATCATAAACACGGCAAACTCCTTGACAAAGTTAACGCCCTTCATCTTCGGAAGTGTGTTCGGAGCGATCTTACCCTTAAAAAAGGCATTCATTGCATCAACGCTCTTAAATTCAAGTTCAACATATTTCTGCTTGCCTAAACGGTGAGCAACCTTATCGGCATGGACGAGCCACTCGTCACCGTTTACTACGAAATGAGTTGCCCACTTGCCCTGAGGGGCTTCGGGATCAAGGCAGCTCACCTGATAAATGCAGTGAATATTTTTGAACTTCTCTTTAAGAGAAGGAATGTCCGCAACAATGGTTTTCAAAAGAGGCAAAGCACCGCAAAGGAATATTTTATTGGTATAAATTGCATCAGATGCCAAAACTATTCAATCCTTTCGGTAAAATGTTATCAGACCTCGTCGTCCCAGTCGTCATCAAGCTCGAAATCAGCTTTCATTACCTCACGAACGGCATTGATTATGCCGTTTGTGTCGATACCTTCGTAAGCCATGATATCTTCATGCAGACCGATAGGTGCGAACTGATCGGGTATACCGAGCTTCTTGAATGCGCAGCCCTTACCGGACTCAACAACAACTTCGGCAACAGCAGAACCGAGACCGCCGAGAACATTGTGGTCCTCAACAGTGATGATGCGGCGTGTATCCATGACCGCCTTTACTATTGCTTCCTTATCAATGGGCTTGATGGTGTGCATATCAAGAACACGGATCTTGAAGCCTTCTTCGGAATTCTCGAAGAACTTCGCAGCCTGAACAGCCTGATATACGCACGAACCGCAAGCGATTATCGTAAGGTCGGTGCCTTCATGGCATACATTTGCCTTACCGATTTCGAATTCACCGTGATCATAATAGTCACAGTCTTTTCCGTAAAGGGTGTAGTCAAAACCGCGGTTGATTCTGATGTAGAACGGACCGGGGGTCTTGTACGCAGCCATAACCGCGTGATATGTTTCGATACCGTCTGCGGGGCAGATAACCGTAAGATTCGGGAACGAACGGGTAACCGCAAGGTCGGAAATCGCGTGGTGAGTAGAGCCTGCCTGACCGAAAGATGTACCCGAATGTGTAGCTATAACCTTAGCGTTTACATTCTGATAGCAAAGGTCGGTAGAGAGCTGATCCGCCGAACGGAGAGAAGCGAACTGCGAGAAGGTGGAAAGGAACGGAACGAGTCCCGCTCTTGCCATACCTGCGGCGACACCGAACATATTCTGCTCGGCGATACCTACATTAAAGAAACGGTCGGGGAATTTTTTCTGAAATTCACCTATTTTGGTCGATTTTCCGAGGTCGGCAGTAAGTGCAACAACCTCGGGATGTGCCTCACCGAGTTCAACAAGAGCCTTACCGTAGATTTCTGCCGTTTGAAGCGATTCGGAATCAATAGCCGTATAAGTCATTCCGCCTGCCATACTTATTTGCCCTCCTTTTCTGCTCTTGCCACACGCTTGGCGTATGAGTTTTTAAGAGCTTCTTTTGCCTTTGCATATTTTTCGTCATCAAAGGCACCGTAATGCCAGAGATAGTTATCCTCAATAAAGTCGATGCCGCAGCCTTTAAGAGTGTCGCAGATTATCATAACGGGCTTGTCGCTTTCGGGATCATTGATGTTTGCAAGAGCAAAATCAATAGCATCGCAAAGCTCGGAGATGTTGTTGCCGTCGATTTCTTTAACGATAAAGCCGAACGCTCTCCACTTGTCTGCAAAAGGTTCGAGCTTCATGACATCTTCCGTTCTGCCGTCTATCATGCACTTGTTGCGGTCAACAAAGCTGATCATGTTTTTGAGCTTGTAGTGAGAGGCGCTCATTGCAGCTTCCCAGTTGGAGCCTTCGTCGCATTCGCCGTCGCCGAGAACTACATATGTTACATAGTCTTTGCCCAAAACGCGAGCGGCAAGAGCCGTACCGACAGCAATGGACATTCCGTGACCGAGAGAACCGGTGGATGCGTCAACGCCGACGACCTTGTTTGAATCAAGATGCATACCCATCTTTGAGCCGGAGAGGTTGAAGGTTTTGAGCATTTCCTTGTCGTTGAAGCCGAGGTCGCAAAGAACCGGAGCATAAGCGATTCCGGCATGACCCTTTGAAAGAATAAAGCGGTCACGATCCTCCCACTTGGGTTCGTCAACTCTGATGTGCATATACTTGTGGTAAAGCACTGTCATAATGTCGAGTACGCTGAGTCCTCCGCCGATATGTCCGCTTCCTGCCCAGAAAGTTGTGTCAAGGGTAAGGTTGCGAAGTTCATCAGCTTTTTTTTCAAGGGCAAGCCACTCTGTTTTTGTTAAAGGCATATCTGTTCCTCCTTGATAAAATTGTTAAGGGAATAAACAATATTCAACCCTCCCCTCCCGTTTGCCGGGAAGAGAGAGCATTGAATTCTTTTAATATTTGGGTCTAATTGCCTTGAATGCGTCGTCGGCAACTTCGATGGTTCTCTCGATATCCTCGTCGGTAAGAGAAGCATTCATGAAGTGGTTGTGGTGAGAAGTGATATAAATTCCTCTGTGAACCATTTCCTGAACCCAATCCTGATGGATAAGAAGCGAGTCATCGTCCGCTATACGCAGATAGAACAGCGAAGGTTCACCGGAAACAACAAGGTTAAAGCCGTTGTTTGCAGCCGCTGCTTTAAGACCGTCGCAAAGTTTAAGACCTTTTTCTCTGAACATCTTGGGGGTATCGAGCTTCTTCATTTTTTCAATGCAGGCGATACCGGCAGCAAACGGAATGGCACTCATCCAGTAAGAACCGGTGTAGCTCAGTCCGCTCATAGCCGATTTAAGGAAATCTTTACCGCAGAGAGCGGATACATTCCAGCCGTTGGCAAGAGCCTTGCAGAAGCAAATCAGATCAGCCTCGAATCCGAAATAATGGTCGGAACCTGCTATATCAAGACGGAAGCCCGCACGGACATCGTCAACGATAAGAACGATACCCTTTTCGGTGCAGAGATTTCTTACCTTCTGCCAATAACCGTCGGCAGGAAGTACATTGTCCGCGAAATTGCCGTGGAGATAAGGTGTCGAAATAAATGCCGCTATTTCGCCTTCATTTTCTTCAACGACCTTTTTCAGTCCCTCAAAATCGTTCCAGTCAACATAGAGGCTGTTGGCAACATCTTCGGGGAGAACGCCGGGATAGTCTATCTTCTGCGTCCACATGGAAACACCGTGATAGAAACCGTTTATGAAGATTATCTTCTTGCGGTGCGTATATGCACGGGCGCACATGATAGCACCCTGTGTGGTATCGTTACCGTTTTTCATAAAGAATGCCCAGTCGGCAGAAGCAACGGTATCAACAAGATACTCGGCAAATTCAAGGATTTTTGTCGAGGGAGTGGTAACGCAGTTTTCGAGCTTCGCCTGAGCGAGAGCGGCGGCATCGACATCGGGGTCGTTATATCCGAGAACATTGGGCCCGTAAGCGCACATATAGTCTATGTACTTGTTGCCGTCAACATCCCAGAAATACGAGCCTTGTGCACGCTCGGTGAAGAAGGGCCATGATGTAGGAGGAATCCAGCAGCCTTCGGCAGGTCCCTGGTGGCCGTAAAGACCCGAGGGGATAACCTTGCAGGCTCTTGCATAAAGCTCCTGACTTTTTTTGAAATTGTAATGTTTTGAAGCCATTGTTCTTTCCTCCTAATTAAGCAAGATAAAGTCCGACGCGGTCAAGAATACGGTTGACATTGTCGATCATTGAAATCATACCACCCATCTTGATAGTACCGGCGCCTATGCAGGCAACGGCATTAACCTTTCCGTCGAACAGGTCACGGGCGAGCTTCATGTCGCCGAACTCCATGATTGCACGGTATTTTTCGGGTGCTTTTTTAACGGTGATCATTCTGTGGTTGCGTACGCGAATGGTAGCTGCGGGACCGCCGGCGATGGACATCTTGATGTCGCCGTCTACGATATGATCGGCACTGAACTTTCCTATTTCGTCATTGTTACCTATCTGTGAAAGAGCAACGGTAATGGTATAAAACATAAGAGAAGTGCTTATGTTGAAGAAATGCTCGTCTTCAAGGTCAGCCGGATCGGGACGCATATATTTTGAGAGAAGGTCTGTCAGCGGAACGAAGGATTTAAGCAGGAAACCGATATGAACAAGTCCCTTTGAAGGAATGGGTGTCACGGTTCCGTCAATAAGTCCATTGAACTTTTCGCACGAAGAAAACGGAAGTTTGATAGTGCAGTCGGAGCGGCAGCCGTCCTCCATACGGCAATAGCCGTTTTTGAACATAAGTGTCGCAGCGGGACCGCCCTTAACATCAAATCCGATGGATATCAGTTTTTTGTTGGTAAGAAGCGCTCTTGCGTTCTCGTCAAGCTCGCAGAGATTTTCAAGCGTGCCGAGTACGGCATACATATTGATGTATGCAAGTGTTTTTGAATCAGTCAAAACTCATTCCTCCTAAGTAGAAAGGGGGTTACCCCTCAAAAATATTCACATGTATTTTACCAAAACTACAAAAAAAAGTCAATGCGTTTTAGGTAGAAGTTTACAAAACATTTTTATATTGCTCATAGTTTATCGCATATAATTGCACAAAAGAAGATGATTTCGATGTCAGAAAAAAGAAAAAAGCTTCCGGAAAACCGAAAGCCGAGAACAAAACACTGTTCGTTTTCAAAAAAACCGATTACTGACGGACGAATGCGAACAATCCGCTGAAAAGGCCGAGAACTGCTTTTGCATACTTAATAATAATTTCGAACATTTATTTTCCCCCCTGAAAGAAAATTGTTTTTTTTGTTCGATATACAACATTTGTCGTATCCGTTGTTATGATAATATCATTTGATTGTGACCAAATTATGAACAAACGGAAATTTGGGAACATTTTTTATTCGTTTTGTTCAACAAACTTCACGGGTCGTTTTTGTGTATTTTAACCAATACAATTTCAAAATCGTCTAAAATGCCGCCTGATAGGAGCTTTTCAATAAAAACGGCGCTCGAATTTTATACAATACACACAAATTTATTAAACTTACAAACATAATATTGTATTAAAGAACCGAAAGATATATAATATATCTATATCGCATAAAAAAAGAGGTATCGTATGGACGACAAATATGTATCAAAAAAAGAATTTCGGATGTTCGCTGTCGGCGCTGCCGGTCAGGGAATGATCTATGCAATGATGTCCTCGTACATAAGCGACTTCTACATCAATGTACTTCAAGTTCCGCTGATGTTCGTTCTTTTGCTTATGCTGCTTGCAAGAGTTTGGGACGCTATCAACGATCCGCTCATGGGAATAATAGCAGACAGACGCGCAGGCAAGGGTAAATCAATAAAAACATTTATTGTATGGGCTGTAATACCTATAAGTATTGTCACAATTCTTATGTTCTACTGCCCCGATATTTCATCTACCGGAAAAATGGTCTATGCGGCTGTTGTTTATGTCGCTTGGGGAATGCTCTACACTATGGCAGATGTGCCGTTCTGGTCGCTCCCGAATGTTATGACACCGAACGCTCAGGAGCGCGGCAGCGTTTTCTCGATGGGAAGAACCGTAAACGGCGTCGGCTCGGCAATACCGATGATACTTCTCTATGTCGTAAACTTTATTCTGCCGAAATTCATGTCGAGCGGCTCGATAAAATATGAAGAAACAAAATATTTTATCATGGTTCTTGCATCTGTTATCATAGGCGGAACGCTCTACACCGTTTCCACGAGATGCATAAAAGAGCGCGTTGTTATCCCCTATCGTGAGAGAAAACCGGGTGAACCCGGAAAGCTTGCGAGAATATTTAAGTGCAAGCCACTTATGCTCGTAATTGCAATGGGCATCCTCTCCTGCGGAAGATACATGATACAGGCGGCGTCCCTCCATGTGGCGCGTTACGCTTTCTACATAGGCAAACCCCTGAGCGAAATCACACTCGATCAGTTCAACGGAGATCAGACCCAGCTTGAAGCGGCGATAAACTCCGCAGTTAACGGCAGTGTAACGGGAATAAAGCTCATTCTCGATGTCTGCGCACTTGTGGGTATGTTCGGAGCAATGCTTCTCATGCCGGTACTCATGAAAAAATTCGACTACAAGAAACTCGTTATAACCACCTGCCTTATAGGCTCGGCAGCAACGCTCGGGACAACACTTATCGGTTGGTTTACACAGAACCTGTACGCCTGCATTCCGTTCATGATCATTTCGAGCTTCCCTCTCGGCGTTCTGAATGTTATCTGCTACGCGATGATCGGCGACTGTCTTGACTATATGGAACTTGAAACCGGATTCCGTGACAATGCGCTTGGCTCGGCTTGCCAGGGTTTTGTAAACAAAATCGGCAACGCCTTTGCCACCTGCGGTATCGTTATAGTTTATATACTTGTAAAGCTCCCGGTTGAAGAAATGGTCAATGACACTGCAATCAAAGCAGCAACAGAACTTACCACACAACAGAACTTTGCAATGTTCTCGCTTGTTTCGATAATCCCCGGAGTAAGTTTACTGTTATGCATAATCCCGATTCTGTTCTACTCGATTTCCGGCGAGAAAAAGACAAAAATGCTTCAAGACCTTGAAAAAGCAAGACTTGAAAAAGGTATCGTAATCAAGAAGTAAAAACAAAGAGGACTGCCTCGGCTGCGGAAGATGTTACCATCTCCGTATGCTGAAAGGCAGTCCGGTTTTTTACTATTTAAAATCAACCTATCTCGATTTTATCGAATCCGTTTTCGCGCAGCGCCTTGCGCCAGCAGGTCCAGCACATACTCTCGTATCTGTCGTTTCCGCCGAGAGCGACCTGAGGACCGTCAAATGTAACCTTTCCGTTTTCACCAAAACGGGCATTTACCATTGCCTTATGTCCGCAGTTGCAAACGGATTTGATCTCCACTATATCATCCGCAACCTGAAACAGCGCCTTACTGCCGGGAAACAATCTGCACTGAAAATCGGTGCGAAGCCCGAAGCACATTACGGGAATATCGTATTCCGAGACTATTTCACGAAGCTGCCAAATCTGTTCCTCGGTAAAAAACTGCGCCTCGTCAGCTATTATTACATCATATACCGAGCCGTCCATTTTCAGGATATCGAACATCTCCCTGACATTCATCTCGGGAGGAACGACAAAAGCCTTTGCTTCAAGTCCTATTCTCGAACGAAGGAGCTGCAAGCCGTCGCGAACATCGGTAGCAGGTTTGATAAGCCAGACACGCGAACCCTTTTCCTCATAATTGAATTTTGTCATAAGCGCCTGTGCGGTCTTGCTCGACCCCATTGCACCGTACTTGAAATACAGTTTATTCATATGATTGCCCCGTTTCCGCGTCTTTAATAAACAACAACGGAGATTATAACAAATAATCATCGTCAATTCAAGCCCGACTTAAAAATACCTTGACTTATATTATTAGAAATTTTGTTTTACCGTTTTTTTCGTAAACATTGAAAATTTTGATAAAGAATAATCGCCGAGAATTTTTTTCGCATATAAGCCTGTACTTTAATGTTTTGCTGTGATAAGATTTAGAAAAAGGAAGGAGCTATTTACAATGGGAAAACTTGTTGCAATCGGCGGTGCGGATATCGGTCATCCCCACGGCGAACTTATAATGACCGAAATCGACAGGCTTGTCGGTGAACGCGAAAACAAAAAAATGGTTTATATTCCCACGGCGCACGGCGACCGTCCGGACGAAGAAGAAAATGTAAACACATACTGGGGAAACAGAGGTTACGAGGTAACACACCTCTATCTTACGGATATGGGACTTTCCGATGAATATATCAGGGAAACTATTCTGAACGCTGATCTTATTTATGCGTGCGGCGGTAACCTGAAACTGCTCATGGATACATGGCGTAAGAGAAATGTTGTTGAGCTTATGCACAAAGCCTACGAAAACGGAACCGTTCTCGCCGGAAACTCATCGGGAGCAATGTGTTGGTTTCACTTCGGCTGCGACGACTGCGGCTTAAACGGAGGCTTTATGTTTATCGAAGGTGTAGACATTTTCCCGTTCTGCTTCGGTCCACACTTCCAGAATGAGAAATGGCACAAATTCTCCGAGAGAGTCAAAATGCAGCAGTACGACGGACTCGGTGTTGACGACTCCACCGCCATCGTATTCAACAACGGCAGAGTCAGCGTTATAAAAAACGACCCAAAACCCGAAAACTCCGCATTTATAATGCGCGCTTCAAACGGCTATGTTCTTGAAGATCTCGGCAAAATCGAGGGCGACTTCATTCTCTGATTTCAAATGAAATCATAAAAAATACCGCTTACGGTACGGTTTTCCGTTTCCGCAGGCGGCATTTTTGTTTTGTTTCAAAAATTATTTTACGCTGAAAAGAGTTTCGCCGTAAGACGGATACGGCCAGAAAGAAGCGTCCGTCTTTGTTTCTATCTCATCCACAAGTATACGCAGCTCTGTCATGCACGGAATAAGCTTTTCCTTGCAGAAAATCGCAGCTGAGGTGTTATCCGGGCAGTCACTCTCGGCAGCGACAAGCTCTTCAAGCTCGTTTTTCTTTGCAAATACCGCGCCGGAGAGTTCGGACAGCTCGCGAACAAGCGTTTCCTCGTAACGGCAATCGGCAGAGGGCAGCAGCGACTTTTTGGCAAGCGCCTCATCCGCAAGCTCGCCGGAAAAACGCGCAACGGACGGCAGGATGTCCTTGTTGACCATATCGAGCATTGTAAGTGTTTCTATGCCGATTATTTTCGTGTAATTCGCTGTGAGAATTTCATAACGGGCATGAAGCTCCTCGGCAGAGTATACTTTATGAGAAGTGAAAAGCTCGATGTTTTTTTTCTTTATAAGACAAGGAAGACAGTCCGGAGTCGTTCTGAGATTGAGCAGTCCCCTCTTTTCGGCTTCAAAAAGCCATGCTTCGTCATAACCGTTACCATTGAAAATAATTCTCTTGTGCTGTGAAATAACGCGCTTTATGAGAGAATGAAGAGAAACTTCGAAGTCGTCCGCTTTTTCAAGCTCATCGGCGAATTGACGCAGCTCCTCGGCAACGGATGTGTTGAGAACAACATTGGCTTCCGAAACGGAATCGGACGAACCGAGCATTCTGAACTCGAATTTATTTCCCGTAAAAGCAAAGGGTGAAGTGCGGTTTCTGTCGGTGGAATCCTTGGGGAACTTCGGCAGAGTGTGAACGCCAACGCGCATAAGCTCTTTTTCTTTGCCGCCGTAGGGCGTATCGGTTTCGATAGCGTGCAGAATTTCGGTAAGCTCCGTTCCCAAAAAGATGGAAACGATAGCGGGCGGTGCCTCCTGAGCGCCGAGCCGGTGATCGTTGCCGGCTGATGCAACACTTGCGCGCAGAATGTCCTGATAGTCGTCGACCGCCTTTATAACGGCGCACAAAAACAACAGGAACTGTGCGTTTTCGGCAGGCGTATCACCGGGATTCAACAGGTTTACGCCGGTATCGGTAGCGAGCGCCCAGTTGTTGTGTTTGCCGCTGCCGTTTACTCCGGCAAACGGTTTTTCATGGAGCAGACATACCATATCGTGCTTTCTTGCAATTTTCTGCATAAGCTCCATTGTGAGCTGATTATGGTCTGCCGCGATATTTGTTGTTTCGTAAACGGGGGCAAGCTCATGCTGAGCCGGAGCAACTTCATTATGCTCGGTTTTTGCCGGAATACCCAGCTTCCACAAGACTTCGTCAAGCTCGGTCATGAATGCCTGAACACGGGGCTTAATAGCTCCGAAATAGTGGTCGCTCAGTTCCTGTCCTTTCGGACTTCTCGCACCGAAAAGCGTACGCCCCGAATAAATAAGATCTTTTCGCGCTTCAAATGCACTTTTGTCGATCAGGAAATACTCCTGTTCCGCACCGACCGTAACATCAACGCGTTTCACATCATCATTTCCGAAGAGCTTCAAAACGCGAAGTGCCTGTCTGTTGAGCGTTTCCATGGAACGCAGCAGAGGTGTCTTTTTGTCGAGTGCATGACCGCCGTAGGAACAAAAAGCGGTAGGAATGCATAAAACACCGTCTTTAATAAAGGCGTACGAAGTCGCATCCCATGCCGTGTAACCGCGTGCTTCAAATGTTGCACGCAAACCGCCCGACGGGAAGGACGAAGCATCGGGTTCGCCCTGAATAAGCTCCTTGCCGGAGAACTCCATTATGATTCTTCCGTTTCCGGCAGGTGTAACGAAGCTATCGTGCTTTTCGGCGGTAATACCCGTCATCGGCTGAAACCAGTGAGTAAAGTGAGTGGCGCCCTTTTCGATAGCCCAGTCCTTCATTGCGTTTGCGACGATATTTGCAACGCCGAGTTCAAGGTGCTTACCCTGTTTTATGGTTTTTTGCAGCTGTTTGTATGTATCATGCGGAAGCCGTTCACGCATTACATCGTCGCCAAATACATCGCAGCCGAAGAATTCATTCACCGATCTCATAATTATGCTACCTCATTATTCTATAAACGAAATATAACAAATGGGGCAACGATTTTAGTCGCGCCCCATTGCTTAATTTATTTTATAGGTTATACCGAGAAATGTCAAGACTTATTTTTTTCGGAAAAACCGACCTTTAAGATGAATCATCCATCCTCACTGTTTCCGTCCGAACGGCATTTCTGCGCCATAAAGCCCTTTTACATTATTATTTATCGTCTGACGGTACTATAAGACCGTAGCCGCCGTCATCTCTGCGATATACTACCGAAACGGTATCGTCTGCGGAATTACGGAAAACATAGAACTTGTGACCGAGCATATTCATCTGCAAAATTGCCTCGTCGACCGACTGCGGTTTAACGGGTATAACTTTTGTCCTCACAAGCTCAAACTCGGTTTCTTCTTCGACTTCGGGAGCAACCAATTCGTCAAACGCGCCTGCTTTAAGTCTTTTTTCGAGCTTTGTTTTGTTCTTGCGCATCTGGCGGATAAGAAGGTCAACGCATTCATCGAGAGCGTCGTTCATATTTTCGGCTCTCGCCTGCGCACGGAAGAACATTCCGTCGTTTACAACGGTGATTTCAACCGACTGGGAATTCTTTTCAACGGTTGCAGTTACTTTGGCGGTCGCACCCTCACCGAAAAATCGATCGATTTTTGAAAGTTTCTTTTCTGCTCTTTCTTTGAAATTTTCGCGCGGTGTGCATTTTCTGCCGACTACTGTGATGTTCATAACTACATCCCTTTCTATATATAATAACAAAAAGCGGACGGAGATTGAAGTGATATTACTTCGCCGCACCGTCCTTTCTTTATTGTTTTCAACTGTATTATAGCATATACAATACTAAATGTAAAGTGATTTTTGGTAATAATTGATATATTTTTTATGAGCTTGCGGTTATTTTTATTTATTATGCCTTCCCGTAATGACTATATACTACAACGGCATTCTAAATTCAAACTAAAAAAAGAAGAAACTTTTATAAAAAAACAAAGCCGTCAAAAAAAGAATGACAGTAAAAACTGCCGTAAAACAAAGTCGGACCATCCGAAAGGACAGCCCGGCTTTGCTTATGTAAGAGTGTAATGGAGATCAAGCAGAATAAGTATATTGAGCAATATAAACGCCTACCGGCTTATCAGTATAAGCGCCCTGTTTTACGAGAGTATTGTTCCACTTGTTATAGATATCGAATGTTGTGCGTCTGTACAACGGATACGCCTTAACATCCAATACTTTGCCCTCGGCAATAGTTGCCGAGAAATGCTTTGATACAGTGTATTTATTCGTAATATCATATCCAACAGCTGATGAAACTGTACTATTGCCGATTGAAACACCGCCGAAATTTGTCTTTACAGCTCGCGTAAAAGAATATGTTTTGGAAACACTGCCACCCCCATGAGTAATGTCATGTTCATAATCGGATGTGTAATAGAAGTCAGGGCTGTTTACAACAACATTTTTTATTTCATAGAGTATAGCATAGGGCACTACTCCGATGTTCATAGCGCCGGTATCCTCCTCTTTTGAAGCATACACTATTTTTTCAACTTTTTCCAGTCGTTTTGTCCCCGACAGGATTATTCCTTCCTCCTGAACAATTCTGTTCAATTCATCTTCATCTGTGATAACTTCATGATAAGCCAACTGAATGTCAGTATCTACATCTACGCTCTTTGCCTGCGCAACTGCAACGGCAGACGACAACGAAAACAGAACAACGAACATTACAGCTATTGCTTTTACTGCCTTACTGTATTTGAACTGTCTTTTCTTCTTCTGAGTATTCACGATTTACAACTTCCTCTCTTAACTTAGCACACTTAACTTCGTGCTTTATGACAAAAACAGTATTTATTATGCCGTAGATAATTGCAACACAACCAATTAGGGCGAGCCAATGCAAGCGGTATGTGTTGAGAAAAGCAAAAAAGTCACCGTCTATTTCCAGCCGCATCGTAACTTCGTTCCGATCGGGTATAACCAGTGTTCCCCCAGCCTCAACCGTTACGATATCATCTTTCGTAACAATGGATGTACTATCCACATATGCCGGAACAAGAGTTGAAACAAAAGACATCGTCCCGAGGATTACAATACCGATCAGGCACGCGACCGCCGCACGAAACAGCGAATATTTCGGGCGATCTTTTACTGCCGTGCGTTCCGCATAAACAGGCGGCGGAATATCCGATTCTTCCGTGTCGGGTTCTCCGTTTTTCGGAACATCATTATCAACAGGACAATCGTTCGCCTCATCGGCATATCGACTGTTCCTTCTGTTTTCCAAGCTGCGTTTAACAATGTTCGCCGGTGTTTCGGTTAAAAGCTCATCGGTCGATACATTGAAAAGTTCACTCAACAAATTCAGTTTTGTAATGTCGGGTACGGATTCGTCAAGCTCCCATTTCGAAACGGCTTGCCTTGACACGCCGATTCTCTCCGCGACATATCCCTGCGTCCATTTTCTGCTTTTCCGAAGCGCATACAGATTGCTTCCGAGCGACACGCAAAGTTCTCCCTTCATTTTTCCACTATCTCCTTGGAACACTTGTATATAATGGTATTTTCCCCAATGACGGATACAGGGAAAACAAAAAGTCTTTTTTTACTGCTATACACTGTCCCGGAGAACCGTATTCACACTATACTCCTCTTTTACTGTGACAGAAACAACCGTACACACAACTGTATATCGACAAGCAAAAACCCGTGTACGGATTTCTCTGTGTTTCGACAAGTAAAAACCGCATTACGGTTTTCTCTGCTTTCGCAGCTTAGTAAAAAACGAACTAAGTACGGAAAATTTGTCGAACACAAGTTTCGGGACTGGTGTTATTTTACCAAAAAACCGCCCCCATTGTCAATATCATAACGGTTGCGCTTTTGTCAACCGACAGTTGCGAAACGATTTCCGGTTAGATTCTGCCGAATTATTCGCCATTTTGCAAATATAACAAAAAGAGAGCCGCACTCAAACGGCTCTCAAAAGAAAAAACAATTATTTATTACCGCGGCGATTGCTGCGCTGCTCCGAGCGCTTCAACGCAGAGATTTTTTCATCACTCTCAGCCTTGAATTTTGCCATCATATCTTCAAAGGACATGGAGCCGGACGAGTTACTTGTGGACTGACGCTGCTGTCTGTCAAAAGGTTGTCTGCCGGAATTACCTTTGGGCGAACCCGATTCGGAGAACTTCTTTTTGCGCTGTTCACCGTCATCCTGTTTCGGAAGTGCCTGTTTAATAGAAAGGCTGATTTTGTTCGCTTCGTTTATTGCGATTACCTTGACCTTTACATCCTGCCCTTCTTTTACATGATCTTTAATATCATGTACAAACACGGGAGCGACCTCGGAAATATGTACCATTCCCGTTTCTCCGTTCGAAAGCTTGACGAATGCTCCGAACGCGGTCAAGCCCGTCACTTTTCCCTCGTATATTTCACCGACCTTTGATTGCATACAGACAAGAGTCCTCCTGATTTTTCTTATTTGTTCTATATAAATCACACCGACAAACCCGGTGCGTCTATTGATGAGAGTTAAAATATCTATCGGTACAAAATCCGCGTGGTTCTCGTTATGACAAAACGCCCGAAGAAAGCGCACGCAACACGACATAAAAAGCCGTGAGAAAAACACACGGATATCAGTTTCCGGGGGTCACATCATAATATATCTTTTCGTCGGGGTACACATATCCCCTCTCTCGCGCAAGATGTTCATATAGCTTTGCTTCATCGGTTTCATTTATCAATGAATTTATTTCTTCGTTCTCGGCAGAAAGCGCCTCCCACTGAGAAGTGAGGCCAGCAAGCTCCTCCGCCTTTGCATTTATATCCGCTTGAAGAAAGCCGTAAAGACTTGCAGCGAACAGGACAGCAGTAGCAACAACTGCAATCATTATTTTGCTGTGCTTTGTCCCCTTTTTAGTCTGCATCTCTAACCATTCTTTCTGCAAAAATCTTTTCTATTATTATATATCATCTTTGTGTTATGTTGCAATAGTTTTGTTAACTTTTTTTGGATGTTTTTTTCTTTTTTTTCGCCGCTCGGCTTTTTTCATTCGTGCTTTTTCATGTTTCGCTCTTTTGGCGATAATTTTCCCTCTGATTCTGCTATTCATTGCCGATATTTTACCCGACAAAAACAGATATGCTCCAAGCACGGCGCGTCCGGGTATAAGAAGAAACAGCAATAAACCGATGCATTCACCTATTACAGCAAACCACCTGAATAAACCGTTGTTCTCCGAGAGAATAAACAGAAACGATATAACGCCCGCAATGACCGTAAAAACAATGTCAAATACGGCTTTCATGTGAATTCTGTCTTTTTTCACGCCCGACAAAATGTCTTTCAGAGTAAAAAGAAAACCGAGAACGAAACCTATTCCGCCTGCTTTTATAAACAGCCGAAGATTTTCGGCACCTTCGTATTTTACCATACGCTCTCCTTTTATCCAAACATTTTAGAGAACAGTCCTTTTCCCTTTACGGGCGAAGCCGAGTAAATAACGGCGTTTATTTCTCCCTCTGCGCAAAGCTCACCCGATTCAAGACTGAGCTTTGTAACCTGCAAGTTCTCCCCTTTTACGGTAATGCTTCCGTCGGCTGATACGATATTGAGTGTTTCTTCATCAAAGCTCCCGACATCGGTCACACCCGACATGGATATTCTTTTTCTGTTTTCAATTATTACATTATGTGCTGCTGAACTCATTTCCGGCAAGGCAATTCATCTCCGTTTTTTCTTTTTAGTAATATTTATTAAAAAATTCTTCGCATAATAACTAAAACAAAAAGGAAAAATTCGGTATATTGCACAGTGTAAAAAATATGAATTATGTGATAGAATATAAGGGAAAAATATCAAAAGGAGATTTACAAAATGGTACGCATTGAAATGGACAACGGCGCAATTATCGACTTGGAGCTTTACCCAGACAAAGCACCCAAAACAGTCGCAAATTTCGAAAAACTCGTAAAAGACGGCTTTTATGACGGTTTAACATTCCACAGAATCATCAAGGGCTTTATGATTCAGGGCGGAGATCCCCTCGGTACGGGAATGGGCGGCTCAGATGAAAATATTCCCGGAGAGTTTGAAGCAAACGGATTTAAAACAAACGACATTAAACACACCCGCGGAGTTATATCGATGGCTCGCGCCATGAACCCCAACTCCGCAAGCTCACAGTTCTTCATCATGCACGAGGACGCTCCCCACCTTGACGGAAGCTACGCCGCTTTCGGAAAAGTCGTAAACGGAATTGAAGCCGTTGATGAAATCGCAAGCGTTCCCACAACCTACGGCGACAGACCGGTAACTCCCGTTGTTATCAAAAAAATGACAATTATTTAACGGTGAAAAAGCTATGAAAAAGAAAAACGATTCCGGGAACTTTTTTGCACGCAACAAATGGATATACAGCCTCGGCGGCGTAGGACGCGACCTTGCTTACTCACTGTATACATACTTTTTACTTACATTTATTCTGTACACAAAAGATGTTACCGACGGTCAGTTTGCCGCAATAAGCATTATTATGGTAATCTGCCGTATATGGGACGGAATCAACGACCCTATAATGGGCGGAATTATTGAAAACACCCGTTCAAAGTTCGGTAAGTTCAAGCCGTGGATACTCATAGGCGCAATTACAAACGCCATTGTACTCGTGCTTATTTTTTCGCTTCCGCTCAAAGGGTCGGCTTTTGTCATTGCCTTCACTTTCCTCTATCTAATTTGGGACATGACATACACGATGAACGATATCGGCTACTGGTCAATGCTGCCGTCGCTTACAAGCGAGCCGCGCGAACGCGATGTCATCACCTCTATGTCCAATCTCTTTTCCGGGCTGGGAACGATACTTGCAAACGGACTTATTCCCATTCTCACTGTCGGTAAGCTCGCGATCGGCAACAGCGCAGTAACAGGCTACAAGGTGGTTTCTATCGTTATTGCTCTTCTTTTCATCGGCTGTCAGTCATTTGTCTGCGCCGGGGTCAAAGAAAAGCCGCTCAGAAATGCCGTATCATCCGAAAAAACAGGCTTCAAACAGATGATAAAGATACTGTTTAATAACAAACAGGTTCTGTGGACAGCCGTCATGCTTCTGTTCGTAAACATGAGCGGTTCACTGCTCACCGCTTTCGGAACTAACTACATTTATCTTTCCTACGGTTACGAAGGCTCTTTTACAACGCTGTTTGTTGTTTTTTACGGTGCGGCATCAGGAATCAGCTTTGTTATATATCCGCTGCTTACAAAGGTTCTCAAACGAATTCAAATCGTCAGAATTTCGTTTGCGCTTACAATTTGCGGCTATGCGGCATTTATGCTCACCGGTACACTCATCACCTCCCCGAAGCTTTCGTTCTATCTTCTCTGCGCTGAATCGCTGTTTATCGGACTCGGGTATTCGCTGTTCTATCTCATAGGTGCGATTTGCCTTTCCAATACAATCGAATACAACGAGCTTATGACAGGCGAAAGAAACGAAGCTCTTATATTCTCTGTCCGTCCGTTTATGGCGAAGCTGTCGAGCTCGCTTCAACAGGTCATTATTATGGTCGTGTATCTTGCGATAGGTCTTACGGATATAACGAACAAAATTTCAGCCGCAGAAAACTCGGCTATTTCGGATCCTTCGGTTTGGACGGTTGAATACAAAGCGTCTTATATCGAAAACATCTTATCGGAAGCTTCCGACGGAATGACGCTTGCGCTCCGCTGCGTAATGACGGTTCTGCCAGTCGTGTTCATGGGAATCGGATTCTATGTAATTTCGAAGAAATACAAAATAGACGAAGAGGAATACGACAGAATCCTCTCTGAAATACGCAAAAAAGAAAACGGATAAAAACACATAAAGACTTGCTTTCGAACACCCCTGAAAATGCCGACCGCGGTATTTCAGGGGTGTTTAAATACGGTTTATTTTCATTTTAATTATCCGAATTATAATAAAAAACGAAAATAATTGTGTTTGTACTTGAATTGTTAATATTTTGTTAGTAAAATATGATATAACTTTTTTTGAGGATAAAATAATGAAGATTTTTAACTGCCATTCACACACAAGAAATTCGCTTGATTCCGAGGCTGTTCCGGAGAAAATGACTGCCGCCGCCGTCAATTGCGGTCTTTTCGGGTATGCAATCACCGATCATATCGACTGCGACCCGTGTATGTTCGATTACAATGACGCAATAATCGAAGGAACTGCCGCAGATGCCGCCGAACAGAAACGCCTTCACCCCGAGATAAAAATTTTTTCCGGAGTTGAAGTAGCAGAGGCGATTTTGTCCGCCGAGTACGAGAAACGGATTCTCAATGCGAAGGACTGGGATATTGTTATGGGGTCGGTACACTCTGTTCAGATGGAAGGTTGGACGCAGTTTTTCTCCGGGATCGACTTTACATCTTGGGACGACGAACTGACGGAAAGATATCTTTTACAGTATTTTTCCGACCTTGAACAGACTGCAAAATATACCGACTATGATTCTCTCAGCCACCTTACGGTTCCGCTTCGCTATATTATTCATAAATACGGCAAAAAAGTTGATATTAGTGTATTTGAAAAAAAAATCACGAGTATATTACAGGCTGTTATAGAGCGCGGAAAATCACTCGAACTCAACACCTCCGGTTATTGCGGTTCCGATCCGTTTTTCATGCCGGACGAAGTAATAATGAAGAAATATCTTTCGCTCGGCGGAACTGATTTTACTATCGGCTCGGACGCACATCTTCCCGAAAAGATGGGATGCGGACTTGATGCGGGAATAAAGCTTTTACTCTCGCTCGGTGTGACACGGCTCAATTACTATGAAAAACGCAAAAAAATAAGCTATAATATCTTGGAGGACAACTCAAAATGACAGTTACCGTTCAAAATCTCATTACAAAAGACGAAATGCTCCGGCAGGTCGAAAAGATGAATTCCTTCGGGCCGCGTCTTACGGGAAATGCCGCACATAAAGGCTTTATCGAATATCTCAAAAACGAGATACATTCTCTCGGAATAGAAACATATTCAGATCCGTACTTTTTCAACCGCTGGGAAGAAAAGCGTTCTTCACTTGTTATCCATGACGAAACCGGTGACAACGATGTTCATATCTCCTCCGTTTTCCCTTATTCGGGAGAAACCGATGAAAACGGCATAACAGCCGAGCTTTCGCTGATTACAGACCAGCGTCTCGGCTTCCTCGGACTTGCCGGAAAAATTGCGGTAGTAAAAATCGATGAAATGAACTTCCTGCCCAGCACGATAGCGTTTCATATAAGAAACCGTTTGCCGGAAAGCGCTTCCATTCCCGAAAAATACAACGGCCCCGTTGCGACCTCTTTTGTAAATTTCCCGTTTTTGCAGAACGCAAAGGCAGCCGGCTGCAAAGCCGTCATTTGCGTATGGGAGGGCATGAGCGACGACATGATAGAGGGACAGTATCTCCCCTTTATACTCGATTATCAGGGACTGCCCTGCGTTTGGGTAAACGCTACGGACGGTCAGACGGTGATTTCGGCTGCGAAAAGACACATACAGTCAACTCTGACGGTCGAAGCCGAAAAGGAATACAATTGCAGCACCGAAACATTCTACTGCATTTTGCCCGGTGAAAACAAATCCGAGGCGATATTGATAAACACGCATACGGACGGCACGAACTGCATTGAGGAAAACGGTCCTCTCGCAATGCTTACGATGCTGAAATACTTCAAAGAGAAAAAGCTCGACAGAACTCTGATTTTCGTTTTTGCCACCGGTCATTTCAGACTTCCCAATTTCAAAACAGCGGCAGGCGGAGGAGTTCAGGCAACATCGAAATGGCTTGCTTCTCACACTGACCTTTGGGACGGGAAAAACGGCCACATAAAAGCTGTTGCCTGCGTATCAATAGAACACCTCGGAAGCGTGATGTGGAAGGACCGCTTCGGTGTCTATCAGAAGGTTGGCGATGTTGAAACCGAGTTGGTTTACACCGGCAACGACACTCTTGACAGAATCTATTTTGAATGTCTTGAAGGCAGAGAAAAAGTGAATACGGTTACGCTCAGAGGGCATAATTTTCTGCATTTCGGTGAAGGACAGCCTCCGTTCAACTGCGGTATCCCCGAGATATCTCTTGTCACGGCACCCGACTGCCTGACTGTTATAAGTGAAAACGATGAAATGGACAAGTTTGATATCGACCTTATGTATGAGCAAACCGATACATTTTTGAGGATCACGGACGCATTTCTCCCCCTTTCGGCTTCCGAGATAGGCAAATGCGACGGATATTCATGGGTTTTCCCCAACGGCGAACCTCTCGTTTACAGAACGATAAAGAAAGTTTTTAAGAAAAGCAAATAAAAAATCAGATACGAAAAGAGCCGCTGCAATTCGAAACGACAGAATTGCGGCGGTGCTTTTTTATAAGAATATTAAAAAATCCCGTGCCGGGCTTCAAGCAGTTTGCGACTGTCGGAAAAACCGGCACGGGAATAAAAATTACCGTTTAGAAATCGTTATATCTTTTTAGATTCCCAACCCTTGAAAATGTCGTCAAAGCGGTATACATTATGCTCATCCTTAGTGTGGTTGGTGTACCAGACCTGTGCAAAGAAGGGATTGGTCTTTGCTATCTCGTCATAATTCCAAACCTTTTCGGGAAGGTAGCATTCGGGACACCAGTGACCGCCGAGAAGGATAAGCGTGGGGCTTGCTTCAAATTCGGCACCGCAACAGCCGCACTTCCAGCGAAGCTTGGTGGTCATGTCGCCCTTCTTCATCTTTGCGGAAAGGCACTCGCCGCCTCTGAACTGTGCAGCCTTTTTCATATCGGCAAGAGTAAGCTCCGAAAGGGGCTTGGACTCATCATAGCCGTGGTCGAGCTTGTACTGCTCGGCAGCTTCATTGCTCTTATCGGGGCTTTCGAGCTTGAACTGATCCCATTTTGACGGAATTTTAAGATAATCGGCATATGAACCGTAATATGCGGACATACGAACAGGATCTTTTGTCTTGACCCAGTCAAGCGTACCCCACTTTTCGGTCATTGCAATCTTCTTCATGAAGGGCTTTGCACAAGCGCCGATAAGCTTCTTGAACGGGATATACTTGGGAAGTCTGAAATAGAATTCGCACTGGCTTGCGAGATAATCGAAATAATCCTTAACGGGCATATTCGCACGGAAGTGAAGATAGTTTTCAAGAAGATCACTGTCTGCATAGTACTGGCCGTGGAAGTTTTTGATTGTAAACCAGTTGGGGTCAAAGAGAGTCTTGGGTGAACCGAGTCCGATGCAGCCGAGAAGAAGCTCTTCGAATTCGAAGTTCGTAAGACGGTACTGCTTACCGGAACCGATGTTGTAGAACTTGCCCCAGAATTCATCGGGGAGATCGGTTGTTACAAAGTTGCACATAAGACGACCTGCATCCTCGACGGTACACCATTCAAGCATTCCGTTAAGCGGAACATGGTACATGATAGGCTCCATGTTATGGAGTATTGCCGAATAAAGAATTCCGGACTGACGCATTACTGCCCAGTGCTTTATGCCGCTTTCAACAAAAACACGCTCTGCCATAACCTTAGAGATAGCATAGTGGTCGTATACGGAGATCTTTATCGGGTCGCCGCAGCGTCCCCAGTGGATGGGATAGTTTCTGTCGCCTGTTTCGGCGACGGAACCTATGTAGCAAACTTTAATATCATCTGCATTGGGCTGGCTGAGGACAGCTTTGCAGATGTTCTCGGCAGCGCCGACATTGACTTTTCTCGTGGTATAGGGCTTATAGTCAGCCTGCGGGGAAACCATTCCGCCGATGTGAAGGACATAATCGCAGCCTGTTATTCCTTTGAGAATCGAATCGTAATCAAGGAAATCACCCCAGATGATCTCAACATTCTTCTTGCCCATGTAAGGAAGAAGAAGCTCTTTGTTTTTGTCGCTGGGTCTTGCGAGGAAGTTAATTTTTACATCCTTCTGCTTATAAAGCTCTTTGAAAGCAGCCCAACCCATGGTGCCGGTACCGCCGGTAAGAAATACGGTTTTCATTTATTTGCCTCCTCCGATGCAATTTGTTTACTATTTTATTACATAAAACTGCCGCTGTCTACTGTATTTTGGCTTTTCAATAATAAATTTACCGATTATTCAAAAATTATATATAAATTATTCAGCAAATCTTATCGGACAGCATTGTAAACACGCCGAGAAGGCGAACAAGTGCTTTAAGGAAACTGCCGAAGGCAATCGCAAATGATGCGTGGGCTTTTGAGATTCCGCCGTCCATCTTTGAAAGCTCCGAGTCCTCGCGAAGAGCGGTTTCGGCATATGTGATGTTGGAGGTTTCGTATGTGGAGAGGTCACTTTCGTCAAGAACGATAAGACGAGCGCCGCGGTTATAATCATTACCGTAGGAGTGCATTGTGGCAGCTGCGGTGTTTGTAATATTAATGCCGTCAAGCGTTACGGTGAAGTCGTTGACATGATCATGTCCGGAAAAGATTGCCTTTACATCGCCCGTTTCAACCATTGCGGCAAACTGACCGTGGTTAAAATAACCGGGACAGGGCGCTTCAAACAAAAGTCCGTCCCTTATTGCGGAGAGCTTGGGCAGATAAGTATAGCTTACGCCGTCGAAATCTCTGCCGGCAGAGCCGAGAGAAACGGGAGATTTATAGAAAAGCTGATCAAATGCTTCCTGAACTATAATGTGCTGGAAAGCAAGCGCGGGAACGGTAACACCGCCGTTTTCGGCTTTAAGCGCGGCGGAAGTGTGCTTGTACCACTCTATCTGATCGGGATTGACGCAGTCATATCCCAGCTCGTTGCCGTTTTCGTCCGAAACATACATATTCGAATCGAACATATAGAGGTTATAAGCGGTCTTTGTGCCGTCGGAGCTTTTTACGGTGAGGTTGTGCGTTCCGACACCCGTCATATCCGAGCCGTCGACATTTGCCGCATCATAACCGAGGAAGTATTCTCCGCCATATTTGACATACATTGGGAAAAGCTCCTCACGGTCGTACCCCTGCTGGGCGTCGTGGTTGCCGAAAACCTGAGTAAAATATGTGCCGCTCTCGACAAAAATATCGCACATCTCTTTTATCGATGCCTCTTTGTCCTCTTTTGCGGATACCGTATTGTCGCCGCCGAGAACAACAAGATCGGGCTGATAGTTTCTGAGTATTTCTTTAATAAACTGTTTTGCAACGGGTGACATGGGGTAATCGTCCTGAATGTCGGTGATGTGAATTATCTTGAATTTTCCATCCTCCGAGAAACGGAGCGTGTGTTTTTCGGGGGCTGCGAAAGCCGTAACGGCACAGACGAAAACCATCAGTACGGCAAGAAATACGGATAGAATTTTCTTTGTCATTTTTTGAACCTCTCTGTTTTTTTCTTTATAACAATTTTAACACTGCGAAAAAAATAAAGTCAAACAGTTTTTTGTCACAAGTCACAATTATTGAATATCGTTTCGAATACAAAATCAAGCAAACAGTCAACATTATCAGAATCATGCTCCGTTTCTTTTGAAAACAGACGAGCCGTTTCACTGAAAGGAACGCCGGAAACACGGCTGATGTGTACGCACGCCGCATCACACAGCATTATAAAATATGCGTACGGAATGGCGCAATCATCATTGACGGATTTCAGCCAGTACCTGTAAACAAAATATTGAAGGAATCGTTTGTTATCCTCTGCCAAAACAAAAGAGAAATCCCGAAAATCGAACGGAACAGCCGATGCAGAACGCACCATGTTCATCCATTTTTCGGTAAGTATATCGCAGTCTTTACACAGGCATTTAATAAAACCGTCTGTAAGCGTTTCAAAATCCGATATATATTTCTGCACTGCTGCGCCGGTATCGGTGTTGCCGGTTTCGGGTACAGGCTGCGCAGAATATGACATAGACTCGGCAGCAGAAGCATATTCAACAATATCAGCATAAACAGTTTGTATGTTTTCCTGTGTTTTTTCGATAAATGAAAGCACTTTACTTCTTGTTAAAATTAGTGAATTCAAAAATTCATCTTCACCGTTATAATCAGGATCGGGAAAAACCGGCATCAAGCGGCGCTGCGCAAAGATACTCTCACACACTGACGGACACGACAAGGATGGACAGCACTCCGTAAAAGTGTCGTATTCCTCGATAAACAGCGGATACTGGCGGCAGACATCGGGCGTAAGCTCATGCGAAAAATCAAGCCTGATTCTGCACAGATTTTCTCTATTCAGGAACGGACAACTGCCGCCGCTCAATTTGAAGCACGAATCCCCTTTTTCGTCAATCGCTATGATTCCGTCGGAAAAATAGTCTGCCGGGATGAAGGTACGAAACCGCTCTTTGTCCTGCTCCGACAAAGGAATTTCCCAGCCTGCGCAGCAGGTATCCGGGCAGTGCCCTGCAAAACAACTTGATGTATGATAAAAAGAAGGATAATACTTTTTCATTTTTAACTATAACCTAAAAAGGACTGCCGCATTGACGGCAGCCCAATAAATAAAGTGCGGTAAAACTTTTATATGGAAATTTCCATTGCGATCTTGTAGAGATTTAGGTCGATGTGCTTTTTCATTTCGAGAGCTTCAACTATATCATAGTCGACGATCTCGTCCTTCTGCATTCCGACAACTCTGTTTCCTACGCCGTTGAGGAGAAGATGTGCAGCATACGAACCCATACGGCTTGCGGCAACTCTGTCTTTTACCGTGGGAGAACCGCCGCGCTGAACATGACCGAGAACACACGCACGGCTCTCTACGCCGAGTTCGCTCTCAATGCGTTTTGCAAGTCCTTCAACTCCGTCGATTCCGACTGCTGCGAGCTTATCCTTTACGCCCTCGGCAACAACAATGATAAAGTGGCGTTTGCCCGTTGCCTGAGTGCGCTTCATTCTCTCAATGACATCCTTCTCAACATCGAAATCGATTTCGGGAATAAGAATAGCCGTTGCGCCTACCGCAATACCGGAATTGAGCGCCAGGTAACCGGCTCTTCTGCCCATGACTTCGACAACTGTGCAGCGGTCGTGCGACTCGCTGGTATCTCTTATTCTGTCAACCATTTCCTGAATGGTGTTAAGGCAGGTATCATAACCGATGGTATAGTCACAGCAAGCGATATCATTATCAATTGTCCCGGGAATACCGACGCAGTTGATACCCCTGACGCTGAGGTCACGGGCGCCTCTGAACGAACCGTCGCCGCCGATAACGACAATGCCTTCCATCTCATTTTCACGGCAGACCTTTATTGCCTGCTGCATTCCTTCTTCGGTGCAAAATGTCTTACTTCTTGCAGAGTAAAGCATCGTGCCGCCGCGGTGAATTATATCCGATACGCTCCTGATGTTCATTTCAAGCATATCGCCTTCCATAAGACCGGCGAAGCCGCGGCGAATACCGAGAACGCGGGCACCGTTTTCACAGCCGGTTCTCGCTACGGCTCGTATTGCGGCATTCATTCCGGGAGCATCTCCGCCGCTTGTTAAAACACCGATGGTTTTCATTTTATTTTCCTCCGAACAATTACATAAAATTCTATACTATAATAATGTTAAAAAACAATATTGTCAACATAAAAATTGAGACAATCAGTTTTTCGACGCAAGTCGCACTTTTTTTACGCCCGAACTACGACATTTTGCTCTCCGAGCAGCTTTTTCAGTCCGTGCATGAGATTCGGGTTGTTTTCTATCGTTATTCCGGTATTAAAATTATATGATTTTTCGTCATTATAATAGAAAAAAACCGGAAGCTCACCGACGAATATTTCACACATTTTCGAAGCCTTGTAGCAGTCATCTCCCCCTCTGGATGAAACTTTGAGGAAAACTCCCGCACGCGAGCGCTTTTTCTGCGGCTCGGAGCTACCTGCGGATGGACGCTCGGCAGGTGCAGCAGCTGCTGTATGAGAGCTGCCTGTACCGGAAGCGGAATCCGTCTGCGTGTTTGCCGCCGTATCGTATGAAGCGGGAGAATATGTAGAATATGCGCTTCGGGGCGTTTTGTACTCCCTGCCGGGCAGCTTGTAATCCTTTAACAGGGCTTCGTCGCTCGGTATCTCGCTGAGCGGGACAACTTCTTCACACAGAAGCTTCGGCACCTCGTCGTCACGGAGCGAAACACGGGCGCTCAGCAGCACTATTTCGTCCTCAACAAATAATTTACCGTATTTATCAAAGGTTTTCGGAAAAACAAGCACTTCGATAGAACCGTAAATATCTTCAACTGAAAGAAATGCCATGGTCGTGTTGTTTTTTGTGATTTTTTTGCGGACAGTCGCCATGATGCACAACAGACGAATTCTGTCGCCGTCATGATAGAGCGAATCGGGGTCGTCGAGCGATGAGGAAGTGATATCCGCCGTTTTTGCCGAACCCAGCGCCTGTGCCATACGGGTGTATTCGGCCATGGGGTGACCGGACATATATAGTCCCGTAGTGAGTTTTTCGTTTTGCAGTTTTTCCTTCTGCGGCATTTCGGGTACATTCGGCGGAGCTATCTCAACAGCCTTTGCAAGAGCCGAGCCGAGATCGAAGAGACCTATCTGTCCTTCTATCTTGCTTTTTTTATCGTTTTCAAGCGACAGAAGAACCTCATCTATCATCAGCAGCATCTGATTTCTGTACAGACCGAAGCAATCGCAGGCGCCGCTTTTTATAAGGCTTTCAAGCGCGCGTTTGTTGAGGTCTTTGCCGTAACAGCGGCGGCAGAATTCATTGAAGCTGCTGTATATGCCGTTTTCCTCACGCTCTTTTATGATAGTCTGAATGACTCCGCTGCCGAGGTTTTTAATGGCAAGCAGTCCGAAACGGACATTATCGCCGACGACGGTGAATTTCTCCTCCGATTCGTTAACGCTTGGCGGAAGAACCTGAAAGCCCAGGCCCGTCTGACATTCGGTGATGTAGCCAACGACCTTATCGGTGTTATCGAGAACGCTTGTAAGCATCGCAGCCATGAATTCCTGCGGATAATATTTGCGCAGCCACGCCGTACGGTAAGTTACAAGCGCGTATGCAGCCGAATGGGATTTATTGAACGCGTAGGAAGCAAACGATGCCATATCATCGAATATCTTATTTGCCGCTTCTTCGCTTATCCCTCTTTTAAGGCAGCCGTCGCACTTTGAACCGCCGTCTTTTCCATCTGATCCGTACAGGAAGAATTTACGCTGGGCGGCAAGTACATCAGCCTGCTTTTTTGCGACCGCACGGCGAACCATATCAGCGGCGCCGAGCGAATACCCCGCAAGGTCGCGGAATATCTGCATGACCTGTTCCTGATAAACGATAGTTCCGTAGGTAACATCGAGAATAGGCTTTAATTCCGGGCAGTGATACTGAATGTGTTCGGGGTCCTGTCGGTTTTTAAGGTACGCCGGGATAAAGTCCATGGGACCGGGACGATAAAGCGCTATAACCGCTATAATATCTTCGAGGTTATGCGGCTGCATATTTATCATCAGTGCGCGGATGCCGCCGGATTCGCACTGGAACACCCCGAAGGTGCCGCCTTCGCCGAGCATTTTATATACATTCTGGTCGTCAACATCGATATTCTCTATCGAAAAATCGGGGTCTTTTTTGCGGATCATTTTTTCCGCGTCGGCAATAACCGTGAGCGTTCTAAGACCCAAAAAGTCCATTTTCAGAAGTCCGAGCTTCTCAACCCAACCCTTATAGTACTGCGTTACGACAGAGTCGCCGCTCTTGAAAAGCGGAACATATTCGTCAACCGGTTTGTCGCAGATAACTACGCCTGCGGCGTGCATACCGGTATTTCGCGGCATTCCCTCGATTTTAATGGAGGTGTCGATGACCTTTTTGACCATCGGGCTGCCGTCATACATCTTTTTAAGCTCCTGATTTGTTTCAAGGGCTTTCTGAATCGTCATTCCGAGTTCCTGAGGAATCTCTTTTGTTACGGCTGCCGCTTCGGCAACGGACATTCCGAGAACCTTGCCGACATCGCGAACCGCACCCTTTGCGGCAAGCGTACCGAAAGTGGCTATCTGCGACACATGGTCTGCGCCGTACCGTCTGACAACATACTCAATGACCTCCTGGCGGCGTTCGTAACAGAAGTCTATATCGAAGTCGGGCATACTTACTCGCTCGGGGTTTAAGAAACGCTCAAACAGCAAGGAATAACGCATAGGGTCGATATCGGTGATGCCGCAGGTAAAGGCGGCAATACTGCCTGCGCCCGAGCCACGCCCGGGGCCGACGGGAATACCGACGGATTTTGCGTAGTTTATGTAGTCCCAAACGATAAGGAAATAGTCGATAAATCCCATCTGATTGATTATTCCCAGTTCGTAATTAAGTCTATCCATGTATTCCGGCGGATAGTCTTTTCCGTAACGCTTGACCATGCCGTTGTAGCACATATCGCGGAAAAACTCAAAATGATCCTGATCATTAGGCACCTGGAAAAACGGGAGCTTGGTATCGCCGAACTTGAAACCGACATGACACCTTGCGGCTATTTTATTGGTATTTTCGACAGCTTCGGGGACCTCGGGGAAAAGCGCCGCCATCTCGTCGCCCGATTTTACATAGAACTCCTCCGTAGAGAAGCCCATACCCGTATCTTCGTCTATCGTATGCTTGGTTGCTATGCACACAAGGATTTTCTGAATTTCCGCATCCTCTTTCAGAATATAGTGCGCGTCGTTTGTTACGACAAGCGGAATGTTCAGTTCGTGCGCAAGCTTTATTATCATGGGGTTGGTGCGCTTTTGCTCCTCCAAACCGTGATCCTGAATTTCAAGAAAGTAATTGTCTTTACCGAAAACATTCTGATACCACAGTGCAGTCTGTTTCGCCTTTTCGTAGTCGTTATTCAGAAAAGCCTGCGGGATTTCACCTGCCAAACAGGCAGAAAGACAGATAAGCCCCTCGTGATATTTTTCAAGAAGCTCTTTGTCTACTCTCGGTTTTGTGTAAAATCCCTCCGTCCACGCACGGGATACCATTTTGATAAGGTTGTGATATCCCGTTTCGTTTTCACAGAGAAGAACAAGGTGGTAACGCTCACTGTCAAGTCCGTGGACTTTATCGAAACGGGTACGCTGCGCAACATACACCTCGCAGCCGATTATACCGTTTATGCCCTCGTCTTTGCAGGCTTTATAGAAATCGACCGCTCCGTACATTACGCCGTGATCCGTCATGGCGATAGAAGTCATGCCAAGCTCCTTAACACGCTTAATAAGGGGCTTTATTCTGCACGCGCCGTCGAGAAGCGAGTATTCCGTATGTATATGCAAGTGGGTAAATTCAGTCATTGCAGCACCTGATTTTTGTAAAGTATTTTTACTTTACGGAAAGACGGATATTTTTGAGTCTTTTCATAACATCGTTACCGCCTTTTCCGAAATAATCATGAAGTGTTTTATACTCGGCATAAAGCTTGTCGTACACTTCAACATTTTCTTTTATGGGTTCATATGTAAAGTCCATAACCTTGCCGAGCTTTGCGGCAGCGGAATAGATGTCATCAAATCCGCCGTTTGCTTTTCCTGCGGCAACAGCTCCGAGAATAGCCGAGCCGAGCGCTCCGCCTTCATCGCTTCCGGCAATTTTTATGGGGAGATTGAGAATATCGGAATAAATCTGCATGGTCATTGGGTCTTTTTTCGCTATGCCGCCTGCGGCATAGAACTCGTCAACGGGGACTCCGTGCTCGCGGAAGTTTTCTACTATTACCCTTGTTCCGAAAGCCGTTGCTTCGATAAGCGCACGGTAAATTTCCTCCGGTTTTGTCGAAAGCGTCATGCCGAGTATCATTCCGGTAAGGTCGCCGTCAACAAGGCACGACCGGTTTCCGTTCCACCAATCAAGTGCAATGAGTCCGCTTTCACCGGGTGCGTATTTCTCCGCTTTGGAACGCAGATACTTATGTATATTCATATTCAGTTTTTCGGCTTCATCGTAGTATGATTTCGGCAGACAGTTTTCAATAAACCACTGGAAATGGTCGCCTACACAAGCCTGACCGGCTTCATAACCGAAAAATCCGGGAAGAATTCCGTCCTCGACGATTCCGCCGATTCCGTTTACGAATCTGCCCTCTTTCGAGAGAAGCATATGACAAGTGGAGGTGCCCATTATCGCGAGCATTTTTCCGGGCTCGGCAATTCCGACGGCAGGCACGAAAACATGAGCGTCGATGATTGCATTCGCAATGGCAGTACCGGCTTTAAGCCCGAGCTTCTTCGCGGCTTCTTCCGTAAGCTCACCTGCTTTTGAGCCGGAGGGACTGATTTTGTCGGAGAGCTTCTCTTCCGTAAGATTTTCAAGACGGGGATCGAGTGCCTTAAAAAAGTCCTTTGACGGGAAGCCGTCCTTTTTGCTCCATGTTTCTTTGTATCCGGCACAGCAGGAATTGCGCACCTCATGACCGCACATCTGCCAAATTATCCAATCCGCAGCCTCGATAAAAGTGTCGGCAGCATCATAAACCTCGGGCGCTTCGTCAAGCACCTGCCAGATTTTGGGAATAGCCCATTCGGACGATATCTTTCCGCCGTAGTTTTTAAGCCATTTTTCTCCCCTTGCCGACGCTATCTCGTTGACTTTTGTAGCGTACTTCTGCGCGGCGTGGTGCTTCCAAAGCTTTACATAGGCGTTCGGTTCATGGATAAACTCGGGCATAAAACAAAGAGGAGTACCGTCCTTTTTGCACGGGAGAATGGTGCAGGCGGTAAAATCAACGCCTATACCAGTGACATCATCAGGCGAAACACCCGATTTTTTTACAACCTCCGGAACTATCGTATAAAGCACATCGAGATAATCCCGAGGGTGCTGCAAAGCCCAGTCCATACCGAGTTTTTCGCCGGTCGGGAGAGCTTCCGACATAACGCCGTGGGGATAATCAAGTGAAGCCGAACAAAGCTCCTCGCCCGTATCGTTATTTACAAGGAGAGCGCGTCCTGAAAGTGTACCGAAATCTATACCGAGAGAATATTTTGCCATAATTCTGCCTCTTTTCTGTTATTTTTTATCTTCGGGGCGAATCGCTTTTACATAAAGCGTTGAATAGACATGATATATTACGAAGCCGGGGCGCGAAGCCGGCGGTTTTTTTATATTCCTGACTTTTGTGTAGTCGACCTCAACCGAACCGCGTTCACGGACGGAAGAATACCACGCCGCAACTCCGGCGGCAAACTCAATATCCTCCGAAAGCGGTTCTTTCTCCGAACAGACGAGGACAACATGAGAACCTGGGGCTTTTTTGGCGTGAAACCAAATGTCGTTTTTGGAGGAAATCTTAAAGGTCAGCGCGTCATTCTGTGTGTTGTTTCTGCCGACCAATACTCTGCTGCCGTTCGGAGAAATAAATTCGAGCGGCTTCATCGGGGCATTTTTCTTGTTTTTTGTACCGGTCTTGCTTTTAAGGAAGCCCGCGCCCGAAAGCTCTGTCCGTATTTCATTAAGTTCCCGTTCCGTTTCGGCTCTCGACAGCTCATCGCGAACCGTTTCAAGATATTCAAGGTCGGCTGACGCCGCTTCTATCTGCTGTGCAAGAACTTTTTTCGCCGTCTGCGCTTTACGGTACTCCTTATAATACCGTTGGGCGTTTTGCGCCGGAGAAAGATGCTCTGCCGCAGGTATCTTTGTCATTTTATAGTCATTGTAGTAATCCGCGACCTCATATTCGGAGCTTCCTTTTTGCAGCGAATAGAGATTTGCGTTTATAAGCTCTGCGTAGATACGCTTTGTTTCGGCATCCTCTGCCTGCAAAAGCTCCTCCCGCAGATTGTTTATCTTTTTGGAGGTGCGTTCAATCAGATTCGAAACCGTTTTGAACAGATCCTCCGCCTTTGACTTTGCGCGCAGCAGCTTTTCACGCTCGACAAAAAAGAAGTCAAGTATGTCCGAAAGGGACTCTTCAGCAACGAGCTTTCCTCGTAAAGAAAGAGAAGTCAGCGGCATGAACGAGAACTCCACCGGTTCTCCGGTATCGGAAACCACATAACAAGGTTCGGCACCGTTTTCGATATATCCGCGAAGAACCGCTAATTCGTGTAAAAGCCGCTGTTTTACACCGTCGGACAATTTATTGATTTCCGGATCGGAAAGTGTTACGCGGTAAGCAATCTCCTTTGCAGTCAACGGGGATACACCGCTGACAGACGAAAGTATAGCAGAGGACAGTTTTTTATCCGTAAAGAAAAGAACTTTACCGAGAATTTCCTCCTCAGTCGCTTCCTCCGGATTCAGTTTATCCTGTTGCGGCGGCAGCTCGTATGTTCGCTGCGGAAGAATCTCTCTGAAAGAAGATTTTGACGCGTCGATTCGTTTGAGTGCATCTATTATGACTCCGTTTTCATCGAGAAGAATGCAGTTACTGTACTGCGCCATTATCTCAACGACAAGCGTTCTTTTTACTCTGTCGCCGATCTCATTTGTTGCGTCAAAATCAATAAACAACACACGGTCGTATCCCAACTGCCGGACATCCGTAACGGTAGCGCCGCAAAGCTGCTTGCGTAAAAGCATGCAAAGCATAGGTGGATTAGCGGGATTTTCGGGAGTAAATCGTGTAAAATTTATCCTCGGCGCGTTGCCCGAAACGGAAACAAACAGACGCCTTGTCTGCGTTCTGGTTCGCAGCAATATGACAAGTTCATGCCTTGTCGGAAGATACAGCTTATCAACCTTTGCGCCAACGGCAAATTCTTTGATCTCCTCTTTTATAAAATGCAGAAATAAACCGTCAATAGCCATTTATACCACCGTTATGATCGGAGAGCGCCTTTCGGAAGGAATAAAATCAGCCTCGGAAAAAATCTCCGTCAATTTTTTAATCAGCGCAGGTACAATAATGTTTTCCGTTTCAAAATGTCCTGCCGCAAAAAGTGAAATACCGAGGGAAACACAATCGACAAAATTGTGATAAGACGCATCCCCCGTTAAAAATGCGTCGCACCCGAGCAAACGGGCTTCTTCGGCGAACTCGGCGCCGGCACCGGAACAAACACCGATTTTATGTACGGTTTCAGCGCCTTTGGAATACGAAACCGCAGCAGAAAGTCTGTCCGAAACGAGCTTTGCAAATTCCGCCGTACTCATCTGCCCGTCGACGGTACAAATATTGAGAAAACCGTACGCCGCAGGTAACGGAACCTTTGAATATGTCAAGCCGAGAGCTTCACACAACGAGTCGTTGACTCCACCGGGGGCTTTATCAAGATTTGTATGAGCCGAAATAACACTCAGTCCGGACGAAATCGAGGCATAAGCCACACTGCACGCAAGAACGCTTTTAACCGGGTGAAAAATCGCCGGATGATGCGATATTATAAGCTGCGCACCGGCTTTTTTCGCTGCTTCGATTTCGTATTCGGTAACATCGAGCGCAACTATCGCCTTTGTTACCTCCCGATTCGGATCGCCGAGCAGAATACCGGCGTTGTCCCATTCGCTTTGGGATTCAAACGGCGCGAAGCTGTCGATCGCATCATAAACATCCTTAACTGTCATTCTCCGTACCTGCTTTCATAGTAATCACAAATCGAAATAAGTGTCTTTTGTTCGTCGGGATAAAGTCTCGCCTCGGTAATTGCGTCAAGCCTTTTACGCACTCTGCCGATCTGAGCCGAAATAAACGCCGACTGTTCCTCGGTGTTCTTGGTAAGCGTACCGAAATAGAAAAAACCTTCATCAAAACTTACATTCTCTCCCGTGTAGTCGGCAGAGATACAACAATATATTCTTCCGCAGTCGCGTACGCAATCCTCCGATACAATGGAAAAACCGTTTTCGCAAAGCCATTTGCGTACATCCTCGGAATGCGTCATCGGCTGCAATACAAGGTGAACGCCGTCACGAGCGACCTTTTCCCGCGACTCGGACAATATCTTTACAATGAGCGTTCCGCCCATTCCGCAAATCGTAATATTTATCTTATCCGGAAACTGAAAGTTAAAACCCTTTAAGCCGTCGGAAACCGACAGCCTGATTTTTTCATTAAGCCCGTAGCGTGTGACCGCAAGCTCTGCATTTTTCAGAGGTTTTTCACCGATATCGCCGGCATAAGCGTAAGGCACGACACCGCTCTTTATCAGGTGAACCGGAAGATAGGCGTGGTCGGTACCCACATCTATCAGGGGGATACCGCCCACAACCATTTCGGACGCTTTTTTAAGCCGTGTTCCGAGTATCGGCATTACTTTGTTGCGAGATAGTTGTTGATCTCCTCGCAGAGATCGTCGACATCAACGCCGTGAACCATGCAAGCCTGTTCAAGCGTTTCGTTTCTCGCGGAGGGGCAACCGAGGCAGTGCATTCCCATGTTGAGGAAGAAAGGTGCAACGCCCTCGTCTGCTTCGAGTATTGTTCCGATTTTGGTATCTTTTGTTACAACCATGTTATTCTGCTCCTTCTGTTATTGTAAACAAATTTCTTGTATTTGTCTGAGATATTATATATTGAGGTCTGCCCTTAACCTCCGTGTATGCTCTCGATGTGTATTCGCCGAGAATTCCTATACTCAAACATATCCCGGCACCCACAAAGAAGATTGCGGCGAGAGTTAAAGGCATGCTGCAAATATAATCGTGATTGATAATATTGCGCACCAGTGCATATATGACACCGAACAGACTGCAAAAAGCAAACAGCGCACTGAAAGCAAAGCTGAGTCTGAGCGGCAGAGATGTAAAGCCGAGAATGCCGTCAATTGCGTATTTCATGAGCTTTGTAAGCGACCATTTCGTCTGACCGGCGGCGCGTTCACGGTTCGTGTGATCGATCCACTTAACATTAAAGCCAACCCAGCTGAAAATTCCCTTTGAAAACCTGATTTTTTCGGGCAAAGACAAAATTGCTTTCACAACGGTGTTTTTCATCACTCTGAAATCCTGCGCTGAATCGCTTATTTTTGTTTCGCTTATTTTATTTATTACTTTGTAGAAAGATGCGGACAAAAAGCTCTTGAACTTGTTTTCTCCGTCTCTGTTGGAGCGTCTTGCCGCAGCGACATCATAGCCCTCCTCGGAAACGCTTTTGAGCATTACGGGGATAAGATCGGGGGAATGCTGCAAATCGGCATCCATTATTGCGATATAATCAGCATTTACGGCATAATTCATACCGGCGAGCATGGCAGCCTCTTTTCCGAAATTGCGGGAAAACGAAATGTACTTCACAATAGGATCGCGCAAAGCAAGCTCTTTCAAAATTTCAAGAGTCCTATCGGTGCTGCCGTCATCTACAAAAACAAGCTCTGTCGAATAGTTGTCGGCAATGGAAGAAACCACTTTCGTAATTTCACCGTAAAACATCTTCAAAACATCCTGCTCGTTATAGCAAGGGACAATAATAGCAAGAGTATTCATAAACTGTATCCTTTCGAATTGAGAGAGAATCAACGGATATTCAGCAATCGTCAACGCAGTCGTCAAGTACCGCTTCCGCGGAGCGAATGCCGTCAACAGCCGCCGAAACTATACCGCCGGCATATCCTGCGCCCTCTCCGCACGGGAAGATTCCTTTTATTGATGACTGCCGGAATTCATCACGGAGAATCCTTACCGGCGAGGAACTTCTGCTTTCGGGTGCGGTGAGAACGGCATCCGGGAGCGCAAAGCCTTCAAGCTTTTTATCAAAAGCCGAAATTGCAAGCGCAATGGAATCGGTGACGGGAACGGGGAGGACTTTTCTTATATCGCCCATCGAAACTCCCGTTGTACATGAGGGCTTAACCGCTCCCAATTTTTTTGACGGATTATTTTTAAGAAAATCACCCACGAGCTGGGCAGGCGCGGTATAATCTCTTCCTCCGCGTTCAAATGCGGCAGATTCGATATCGCGCTGCAAAGCAATTCCCGCCAACGGATGCTCGGTCGGAAAATGCTCCGGCTCAATACCTACCAGAATTGCGGAATTTGCGTTTACACCGTCACGGGCAAATTCGCTCATTCCGTTAACGACAACTCTGTTTTCCTCGGAGGAAGCGCAAACGACCGTTCCGCCGGGACACATACAAAAAGTATAACCGCCCCTTCCGTGCGGAGGGTGATTCGCCAGTTTATAGTTTGCCGCGCCTAAAAGCGGATTATTCCATTCCTTCCCGAAAAGCGCTCTGTTTATAAGCTCCTGAGGATGCTCTATCCGCACTCCGACGGAAAACGGCTTTTGCTCCATCTTTATCCCGTGCGAATAGAGCATTTCAACCGTATCACGGGCGGAATGTCCTATACACAGGACAAGACAATCCGTTTCGATATCGTTGTCGATACCGTTTTCATCTGTAAAGCATATTCCGTGAATATAAGAATTTGCTTCATATATCTCTTTAAGGCGGCACGCAAACCTTACCTCGCCGCCGAGTGAAATTATCTCTTGTCTGATACTTTTTACAACGCCGACGAGCTTATCCGTACCGATATGAGGATGTGACGAATAAAGTATCTGCTCCGGAGCTCCGTGACGGGCGAAGGTTTCAAGCACAAAGCGGCACCTTGCGTCCTTTATTCCGGTAGTGAGCTTGCCGTCCGAAAAAGTACCGGCGCCGCCCTCTCCGAATTGAACATTAGACGATGTATTAAGTATTCTGTTCTTCCAAAAGCCCTTTACATCGCGCGTACGAGTATCAACATCGTTTCCGCGTTCGATAACAAGAGGTTTAAGTCCCGCACGGGCTAAAATGAGCGAGCAGAACATTCCGGCAGGACCGAAGCCGACAACGACCGGACGAAACAGCGACACGCGTTTATTTTCGTGCATTTCATATTTATATTTTTCGCAGGTACAGACCTTGTTTGACGCAAATCGGTCAGCTACGGCATTTTCGTCACCGTTCAGTTCAACATTAACGGAATATATCATTTTAATGTTGTTCTTTTTGCGTGAATCTATCGACTCCCTGGCGATTTCAAAAAAAGTTATATCGCCCTCAAAAACGCCGATTTCTTTCGCCGCCGCCTTTTTCAGCAGCTTTTCGTCCGTACCGAGCGGAACGGATATTTCATTTATTCTGAGCATAGAGTAACTCCTTTACGGCTGCGTCGGCGGCTGTGTAGGCGCTGCTCCACGCCCATTGCAGATTGTATCCGCCGCATTCGCCGTCAACATTGACGGCTTCACCGCAAACAAACATATTCTTTATTTTTTTCAGTTCAAGCGTATTTGCATTCAATTCCGACGCGGGAACACCTCCGGAGGTCACCTGCGCGTCCGCAAAGCCTTTTATGCCCGAAATTTTGTATTTTTTATTCTTGACCGCCGCAATAATTTTGTCGACGGCGCCGGGATTTATCGTTTTGATAGGTTTATCCGGCTTAAACGAAAGTTCAGCTAAGAGGTAAACCGAAAGCCTTTTCGGCATGATTCCCGACAAAAGCATTTCCGCCGGTTTTTCGGGACGGGTATTCAATGAGCGGAGAATAAACTCCCTCAATTCTTCGGCTGAAACGGACGGGGCACAGTCCACATATGCGAAAACAGGCGTTTTTTCGGAAAGCACCGTGGCAGTTTTTCCCGAAACCTGCATAGCCGGAATTCCCGAAATACCGTATTCCGTAAATTGAAGCTCTCCCCTGTCGGACGCTATCGTCTTACCGCCCTGACGGATCGTAATTGTTCCTTCGGCTCTTATTCCCTTCAACGCTTTTGTAAAGCCGTCGATACAAATGGGTGTAAGCGCCGGATAAAGCGGTGTAACGGAAATACCGAGCTTTTTCAGAACCGAAAAAAACTCGCCGTTGCTACCGTGCACGGGTGCTGCTTTTCCTCCGCAGGCAACTATCACGGCGTCTGCCGTTTTGCAGCCGTTTATCAAAAAGCCTCCGTTTTTTACCGAAATTTCCGTAACCGGGAACTGAGTTTCGATGTAAACTCCGGATAAAAGCGTTTCTTCTCTGAAAAAATCAAGTACGGATGACGCCTGATTTGACAGCGGATATATCCTGCCTGCGTTATCCGCCCTGTAAAACACACCGCCGTCTTTGAAAAACTCCAAGGTATCATTCGTCGAAAAAAGTTTGAGTGCATTTTCGGCGAGAACCGCATCACCGTTGAAATGCGACGAATCCATATTCAGGTTAGAAAAATTACACCTGCCGTTTCCGGTCACAAGAAGCTTTTTGCCGATACGGGGATTTGCCTCGTAAACGGTTATTCTGATTTTTCCGCGCGCCATTTTTGCCGCAAAAACCGCTGCCGCAAGTCCGGACGCTCCGCCGCCGATTACGGCAAGCTCGGGCAAAGCATTTTTTTTCATTAAATCTTGTCCATTTCTTCCGCAACAAGGTCGCTCATATATTTGTCGATTTCCTTATCACGCCCGGCTTCTTTCAGTATGCGGTAACGGGCAATGATTATCCGTTCTTCGCTCGTAAAATGAGCGGCACCGGATTCCCCTTCGGAATCCCCCGCGTCCTTCGGAAGCGTTTCGGGCAGAAAAATATTAACGCTGTTAAGAACCGGGTTAAACTGTTCAATGGGTTTAAGCGGCTTCATATCGGGAGTAATAAACCATTCGAACGCGATATCAAAAACCGATGCTGCCGCCATGAGTACCTTTACGGGTATATCGGTCCTGCCGGTTTCGTAGTACGAATATGTCGAACGGTCAACACCGAGAATAGCAGCCATTTCATCTTGCGTATAGCCGCTGGTTGCACGCGCTTTTTTCAGCTTATCCCTTACCATCAATTACCACCAAAAAAATAAATCTGCCCGTAATAAAACAGACAGAATTATTATATATCTTTTTACGCGTGAATGCAACAGTTGAAATACAATCTTTCGCTTTTTTAAGCCGAAAAACGATTTTCTCAGTCGTCTTCAAGCCCCAATAGCCACAAGACGGACACGCCGAGCGCTTCCGAGAGCGCAAGAAGCTCGTAATCGCTGACGCTTCTTATCTGCCCTTCGAGCTTTGAAAGCCCCGAGGAGTTAAGCTCGATTCCCTTTACCTGAATTCTCGCAAGCAGATCCTTCTGCTTCAAGCCGAGTTCTTTTCTTTTTTGCTCAACACGCGCACCTATGATGTTGCGCGAGCCAAGCTCCTGTGACCGTAATCTCATTTTTATATCCCCCTTTTTACGATTAAAACAGAGCTGCCGAAAACAATTTTTCCAAAAATCCGACGGCAGCCGACAAACGATTCCCCGTTTCGACAGCACGGCTTTTGTTGCCGTCTGCCTCTTTCATTTTTCAGCCGAAAAATACGCAGATATCTTTTTTTTGTTGTAAAAACGGCAGTTCTACTCAAATCCAACAAAATAGTATCATACTTTTGTCTTTTTTGTCAACAACTATTTAAGCAATATTATTTCAAATTACTGTTGCTTGTCCGACTCCTTTGTGGTAAAATATAGTAGATGAAATAACAGTAACGGAGATGGCTGCAATGAATAATTCATCGTTAAAAAAGTGCGAAATGCTTTTTGATTTTTACGAGCTTGCTCAATCCGCCGGTTTTCTTGCCAACGGAAGCGGAAACACCGTTGCGTGGTTCGATATGTTTTACCGACCCTCAAAGGATTTGGGCGGTTTCTGCATTATGGCAGGAATCCAGCAGTTCGTCGAATATATCGAAAATCTCAGTTTTTCCGAGGATGAGATCGAGTTTTTAAGACAAAAAGGGCTGAGCGAGGATTTTCTTAATTACCTCGCGTCGTTCAAATTCGAATGCGATGTATGGGCTGTTCCCGAAGGCACTCCCATTTTTGCAAACGAACCGGTCGTTAAGGTTCGCGGTCCGATAATTCAGGCACAGCTCCTTGAAACCATAATTTTACAGTCTATCAATCATCAGTCGCTTATCGCGACAAAAGCAAACAGAATCGTCCGCGCCGCACAGGGACGCGAAGTAATCGAATTCGGCGCAAGACGCGCTCACGGAATTTCTTCCGCCATGAACGGAGCGAGAAGCGCTTATATCGGCGGCTGCTGCGCAACAACAAATGTCGGCGCTTCCCAGACCTTTTCGATACCACTGTTCGGCTCAATGAGCCATACATGGATTCAGATGTTCGACAGCGAATATGATGCCTTCTGCAAATTTGCGGAAACTTACCCCGACGACTGCATTCTGCTAATTGACACATACGACACAATGGATAAGGGGCTTCCCAACGCGATAAAAGCATTCAACGATGTCCTCGTCCCGATGGGCAAGCGCCCCAAGGGTGTCCGTATCGACAGCGGCGACCTCGCATATCTTTCGAAGAAGATTCGCAGAGTCCTCAACGATGCCGGTTTCCCCGACTGCAATATTTACGCGTCGAATTCACTCGATGAATACATAATCAGGGATATGCTGCAAAACGGTGCCCGTATTGACTCCTTCCTCGTAGGAGAAAGGCTTATCACCTCCGCGTCCAACCCCGTTATGGCAGGTGTGTATAAGCTGTCGGCGATTGAAAAGAACGGCGAGATCGTTCCGAAAATCAAAATATCCGAAAATGTTCAAAAAATTACAACGCCTTGTCCGAAGCTTCTTTGGCGCTTGTTCGACAGTGAAACCGGAAAAGCTATCGCGGATGTTATCTCCCTCGAAGACGAAGATCTGTCCAAGGTCAACTCCTATGATCTTTTCGACCCCGACTACACATGGAAGCGCAAAACGGTTCACAATTTTGTTGCGCGCCGTCTGCTCGTTCCCGTCTACTCCGGCGGAAAGCTGGTTTATTCCTCCCCCGATACGAAAGCCATAAGAAGTTACTGCTCCGAACAGATAGACACCTTGTGGGAGGAAGTCGTCAGATTCGAATATCCGCATAATTACTATGTCGATCTTACCCAGAGGCTTTGGGACAAAAAGCAGCATCTCATTGATGAGTGCTTACAAAACAAATAATAAAACAGTACAGAAAAAAGTACAGGAGGTTAACCGACAAAATCGGAGCCTCCTGTTTTTTTCTTCGTTTATAAAGTCATGTTACGCAATTTCCCGAGTAACAAAGACATAAAAACAAAATTTACACTATAAACATTGCATCACCGAACGAGAAGAAGCGGTAGCGTTCTTCAATGGCGATCTTGTAGGCGTTAAGGGTGTTTTCTCTGCCGCAGAATGCTGAAACAAGCATTATCAGCGTACTCTCGGGCAGATGAAAATTTGTAATAAGCGCGTCTATGCACTTGAAGTGATACCCGGGATAGATAAAAATGTTCGTAGAGTTGCTGCACGCCTTAACAAAACCGTTTTCATCGCAAGCGGATTCAAGGGTACGACAGCAGGTAGTGCCGTTGCAGATGATTCTTCCGCCGTTCTTTTTTGTCTCGTTTATGAGAGCGGCTGCCTCTGGCGAAATTGAATAGTTCTCATAATGCATATTATGCTCTTCTATATTTTCGGTTTTAACCGGGCGAAAGGTTCCTATGCCGACATGGAGAGTAATGTAAGCGATCTTTACGCCCTTGGCTTTTATTTTTTCGAGAAGCTCGGGAGTGTAATGAAGTCCGGCAGTCGGAGCGGCAGCCGAACCGTTCAATTTCGCATAAACGGTTTGATATCTTTCTTTGTCGTCAAGCTTATGAGTAATGTAGTGCGGCAGCGGCATTTCACCGATCTGTTCGAGCCTTTCAAGAAAAATACCGTCGTAGGTAAACTTCACAAGTCTGTTGCCGTTTTCGAGTACGCGAGTGACCTTTCCGCGCATAACTCCGTCACCGAAGGTGAATTCGGTATTTTCTTTTGCGCGTTTACCGGGACCGGCAATGCATTCCCACACATCGTCGCCGCAGTTATTCAAAAGAAGAAACTCCACCTTTGCACCCGTTTCGTCTTTGATTCCGTAAAGGCGTGCGGGGAGAACTCTCGAATTATTCAGGACAAGACAATCACCCTCGTTCAGATAATCGACAATTTCATAGAAACGGTGATGCTCGACAGTGCCGGTATTACGCCCCAAAACAAGCAAACGCGAATGGTCACGCTCCGGGATAGGCTCCTGTGCTATCAATTCTTCGGGAAGATCAAAATAGAAATCACTTTTTTTCATACAAAGCTCCAAAATATCCGCAAATAATATATTCTCTGCTGTTTTTGATTGACTTATCCTTCAATCAATGATAAAATCATAAAAATAATAGCACAAAAAACAAGAAGGCGCAATACTTTTATCGCCTTTTTGCATATACATTATATCAAGGAGGTCGCAAAATGGAAAAGCATTATAAAGTCGGCATAGTCGGCGCAACGGGAATGGTAGGTCAGAGATTTATAACTCTTCTCGCCGAGCATCCGTGGTTCACAATTACAGCCCTTGCCGCAAGTCCCCGTTCAGCCGGTAAAACTTATGAAGAAGCACTCGGAGGCAGATGGGTAATGACTTCTGCTATCCCCGAGGAAGTAAAGAAAATGACGGTACTTGACGCGACCGCCGACATAGAGAAAATCGCAGCCGCTGTCGATTTCGTTTTTTGCGCAGTCGATATGCCCAAGGACGAGATAAAGGCACTGGAAACCGCATATGCCAAGGCCGAGTGTCCCGTTGTTTCAAACAACAGCGCAAACCGTTTCACGCCTGATGTTCCCATGATAATCCCCGAGATAAACGGCGAACACTGCAAAGTCATCGAACACCAGAAAAAGCGCCTCGGTACAAAAAGAGGCTTTATTGCCGTTAAATCAAACTGCTCGCTTCAAAGCTATGTTCCGGCACTCTATCCGCTCGATGAAAAATTCGGCGTAAAGGATGTGCTTGTCTGCACATATCAGGCAATTTCGGGCGCAGGCAAAACTTTTGACAGATGGCCGGAAATGATCGACAATGTTATCCCCTATATCGGCGGTGAGGAAGAAAAAAGCGAAAAAGAACCGCTTAAAATATGGGGCAAGGTCGTTGACGGCGAAATCGTACCGGCGTCAGGTCCGAATTTTACGGCTCAGTGCCTGAGAGTTCCCGTTTCGGACGGTCACATGGCTGCTGTTTTTGTCCGTTTTGAGAAAAAGCCGACAAAGGAAGAAATACTGGAAGTATGGAAAAACTTCAAGGGCAGACCGCAGGAACTTTCACTCCCTCATGCCCCCAAGCAGTTCCTCCACTATTTTACCGAGGATAATATGCCGCAGACAAAGCTCCACCGCGATCTTGAAGGCGGAATGGCAGTATCGATAGGACGGCTGAGAGAGGACACGCAATACGACTATAAGTTTGTTTGTCTGTCACATAATACACTCAGAGGTGCGGCAGGCGGAGCGGTACTTGCAGCCGAGCTTCTCTGCGCGGAAGGTTATATTGAGCCAAAAACAAACTAAGGTGATTTTTTGAAAAAGACGATTTTTACCGGCTGTGCCACTGCGCTTATCACGCCTTTTACACAGGACGGCAAAAATGTTGATATCAAAGGATTTGAAGAACTTCTGGAATTTCAGAAAGAAAATCACGCCGATGCGTTCGTAGTTGCCGGAACTACCGGAGAATCCCCTGTCCTGACGGCAAACGAAAAACAGAGTCTGTTTTCGGCAGCGGTCAATTTTTCGAACGGAAAGATCCCGGTTATTGCCGGCACGGGTTCAAATAATACAGAGGAAGCAGTCCGCAAATCGAATGCGGCTGAAAAAGAGGGAGTTGACGGTCTGTTAATCGTCACTCCCTATTATAATAAATGTACGCAGGAGGGCATAGTAAAACACTACGCCTATATCGCGGACAGAGTCAGCACGCCCATTATTGTTTATGATGTTCCGTCAAGAACCGGAGTTTCCGTCGCACCGGAAACATACAAGGCTCTCGCAGAACATAAAAACATTTCGGCAATCAAGGAAGCCGACCCCGATATGTCAAAATTTCTTAAAACAGTCGAGCTGTGCGGCTCCTCACTTGATTACTATTCCGGCAACGACGACCTTACGCCGTCAATGATGAACGCCGGAGCAAAGGGAGTTATTTCAGTAGCGTCAAACATCATACCCGACAGAATACATGAAATGTGCAAATGCCTGTCTGAGGGGGAAAATGAAAAAGGCCACGGCATCTTTTACAGTGTACTTCGCCTTATGAATCTGCTTTTCTGCGAAGTAAACCCCATACCGGTAAAATTCGCCTACTCTCTCCTGTCCGGCGGCACCGTTTCGGACGCGGTACGACTTCCTCTTACCGAGCTGTCGGAAAAGAACAAAGAGAGAATTATCGAAGAACTCACAAAACTGAATTTAGTTTAACAAAAAAAACAAAAGCAAAACAGCCCTGTCGCAGTGATATGCGGCGGGGCTGCTTCTTATTTAGGCTGACGGGACTTGAACCCGTGTCGGTTTTGACCGGCTGATTTTCGCTCATGCCGCGTTAAAACCCTTGCAAATACATCAAGTATTCGCTGCGGGCTTTGCCTTGCCTGAACAAAAATCAGCTCAGGCAAAACTGCTCTGCACCCGACAGTAGACAATTTTTGAGCAATTTTCGTTTTTTGAGGTGCAGGCTTGCTGACGCAAGTCAAGACGAAAAGGGCGAAAAGTGCCAAAAAGGGGCACTGACGGGCGACATGGGTTTGAATCCCGTCAGCCTAAGACTTAATTATCAGTCGGCAAGGTTCTTTTTAAGAGTTTCAAGCTCTGCTCTGATAGCAGCCGGAAGCTTGTCGCCGAACTTTGCATAGAACTCCTCGATGCCGGGGACTTCGTTCTTCCAAAGGTCGTTTTCAACGGTGAGGATGGAAGCAAGAGTTTCCCTGGAAACCTCGTCCTCGATGCCGGTGAGGTCAATGTCATCCGCATAAGGAACATAACCGATAGCTGTTTCCTTAGCATCTACCTTACCGTCGCAGCGGTCAAGAATCCAGTTGAGGACACGAAGGTTGTCGCCGAAGCCGGGCCACAGGAAGTTGCCTTCATCGTCTTTTCTGAACCAGTTGACATTGAATATCTTGGGAGCCTTTTCGGGATCAAGTCCTGCGCCGATGTCGATCCAGTGCTGCCAGTAATCAGCCATGTTGTAGCCGCAGAAAGGAAGCATTGCCATGGGGTCACGGCGAACAACACCGACAGCGCCTGCTGCCGCAGCGGTTGTTTCGGAAGCCATTATCGAACCAACGAATACGCCGTTGTTCCAATCTCTTGACTGATATACCAGGGGAGCAAGCTTTGCGCGTCTGCCGCCGAAAACGATTGCGGAGATCGGCACGCCTTCCGGATTTTCAAACTCGGGGCTGAGGCAGGGGCAGTTCTTTGCGGGAGCGGTAAATCTTGAATTGGGATGAGCACCCTTTTCTGTGGATTCCGCACCGTTCCAGGGGTTACCCTTCCAGTCGATAGCGTTCGTGGGCGGATTCTTGTCGAGTCCTTCCCACCAAACGGTGTTGTTGTCGAGGTTGTGGCATACATTTGTGAAAATGGTGCCCTTCTGTGTGGAAATAAGAGCGTTGGGATTCGACTTCATGTTAGTGCCGGGAGCAACGCCGAAGAAACCGTTTTCAGGGTTGATGGCATAAAGTCTGCCGTCTGCGCCTTTGCGTATCCACGAAATATCGTCGCCGACAGTAGTGACCTTGTAGCCCTTCTTCTTGTACTCCTCGGGCGGAATAAGCATTGCGAGGTTGGTCTTGCCGCAAGCTGAGGGGAATGCAGCGCAGACATACTTCTTCTCGCCGTTGGGCTTTTCAACGCAGAGAATGAGCATATGCTCAGCCTGCCAGCCCTCTTTCCAGCCCTGATAGGAGGCAATACGGAGAGCAAAGCACTTTTTGCCGAGAAGAACATTTCCGCCGTAAGCGGAGTTAACGGAGATAATGGTGTTGTCCTGAGGGAACTGGCAAATCCAGCGTTTTTCGGCATCAACATCACATTTGCAGTGAAGTCCGCGAACCCAGTCATCGGAATCACCGAGAACATCAAGGACAGTCTTGCCGACTCTTGTCATAATAGCCATGTTGAGAACAACATAGATTGAGTCGGTAAGCTCGATACCTACCTTAGAAAACTTTGAGCCGACGGGACCCATTGAATAAGGGATAACATACATTGTTCTGCCCTTATAGGAATCTCTCGCGATATCATAAAGCATTTTGTAGCAGGCGCCGGGCTCCATCCAATGGTTTGTAGGACCTGCCTCTTCTTCGGTGGGAGTGCAGATGAGGGTTCTGTCCTCAACGCGGGCAACATCGTTGGGCTTTGTTCTGTGAAGATAGCAACCGGGAAGAAGTTCCTCGTTGAGCTTGATCATCTCACCTGTTTCAACTGCTTCTGCTCGAAGCGCGTCAAGCTGACTCTCGCTGCCGTCGATCCAAATGATCTGCGAAGGCTTTACGAGATCAACTTTTTCGTCGATCCATGAAAGAACGGACTTGTTAGTTGTAAGTGCCATATCTTTAGTTCTCCTTAGTAGAAAAATTTTTCCGAAATCAGTATCATTATAGCATTTTACTCTTTTTTTGTCAACAATGTCCGCTATACTTTTACCTTATCGAATATATAAATAAAACAGGAACTCAACACTTTTTTAAACAAGAAACGAGTATAAGGCTCAACAAAAAAAGATGACCGCTCTTTTCTTAGCAACACTCAAAAAAACACATTGCAAAGGAAACGCGGTTTTTTCTTTTCGATATAAGTTCTTTATTTTGGAACACAAATTTATAAAAACAAAATCTGTCGTATTTAAACATGAAAAACGACCCCGTCCGAGAAAGAACGACGGTCGTCCGAATTCATATGCAATTATTCGATATTATTATTTTTTTCTTTTTCAATACACTCGTTGCACTTCGCGTAAACGGTAAGGTCGTAATCCTCAATTACGCTGTTTACGGATTTGTTCAATTCCTCTCCTCTCTGACAGTCGGCAAATCAAGGTCGAATATACGGGCGCACACGGTGCAGATCATATGCTCGTGCGGGCGAATGCTCTTATCATAGACATCGGGTTTTCCCACACGGGAAATTCTCTTTATGATACGGGCTTCGACAAGTGCATTCAAATTATTGTAAACGGTAGCGACGGCTATGCCGGGGTATTCTTTTTTTGCAAGCTCAAAAATTTCCTCTGCGGTATAATGACCTTCATTCTCGCGTACTACACGCAGGATACATTCGCGTTGTTTTGTCACCTTCATTCTCCTTTTAACCGTCGGTTATTTCATTAAGATATCGCAACACATTAAACCGCTGCTGAACGGCATTCTGCAAATACTGCTGCGTGAGCCGTGAAACGGAGTCGAGAACCTCCGGCTCGGCGGTAAAAGAAAAAACGGAGCCGAATTTCGAAAAAACGATATGCCGCATAACGGACACGGCGGCAACCGGAAGCGAGGGCAGCGCACGATCCTGTCCGCAGGAGCTGCAAAAAAGCTGACCCGTGGAGCAATCAAAATACATCACGGGAGTTTCGTATTCGCCGCATTCGTCACACGCAACAAGCATAGGTGCATAGCCTGCAATACAGGCAAAACGAAGCTCGAAAATACATTTTATCTGTTCGGGCGGACGGGAACCGGTGCAGAGAAAATGCAGACAGTTCAACAAAAGCCTGAGACAATCCTCGCTGTCCGCGTTTTCCTCTACGCATTTCAGCACGACCTCGCAGAAATATTGCGAAAGCGTAAGCGTCGTAAATTCATTTCGAAGAGCAAAAAATGCCTCCGATAACACAGCCTCCGATATACTGAAAACGCCCTTGTTTTCGAAAAATGTAAAAGTACCGTAGCAAAACTGCGAAACCGCACCGTGAAGCTTACTTTTCGTACCCCTTGCGCCCTTTGCAAAAGCACGAAGCACCCCCCTGTTCCGTGTAAGAACCCACACAATGTAGTCGGATTCTCCGGTCACACTTGTTTTTACGACGATTCCGTCAACAGTAAACCGTTCCATCAGTCAAGTCCGAAATTATGGATAAGTCCCTCACGATTGCGCCAATCCTCTTTTACCTTTACCCAGCATTTCAGGTTGACACGGCAGGCGAAGAATTTTTCGAGATCTTTTCGTGCGGCGGTGGATATTCTTTTAAGCATTTCGCCGCCTTTTCCTATTATTATGCCCTTGTGACTCTCTTTTTCACAGTAGATGGTTGCTTCGATATCAAGAATATCGCTGTCGGCGCGGTCCTTGAATTTTTCAATGGCAACGGCAGTACCGTGCGGAATTTCCTTGTCGACGAACTTCAATATTTTTTCTCTTATATACTCGGCAGCTATGACCTTTTCGGGCTGATCAGTAAGAGTATCATCCGGAAAAAGATGCTCCGAAGGCATCGCAAGGCTCTTTAACTCGGAGATAAGCTCATCAAGCCCGTTGCCGTCAACGGCAGACACCGGCACTATCGCGTTAAAGTCATAAAGCCCGGCAAAAAGGCTAATTCTCGCAAGAAGCTCCTCCTTGTTTTCCACAGTATCGATCTTATTTATCGCCAACACGGCAGGCAGTTCTGCCTTTTTGATCTTTTTTATAAGAGTCTGTTCTTCGGGACGGATATCGCCGGACGGCTCAACGACAAGCAGACAAGCGTCTACATCGTTTATTCCCTCGCCGACAGCTCTTATCATGTTTTCGCCGAGCTTATTTTTCGGTTTATGATAGCCGGGAGTATCCGTAAAAACGAGCTGAGTAGCGCCGTCGGTCAGCACGCCCATTATCCGTGTACGCGTCGTCTGCGGCTTAGGTGATACAATGGCGACCTTTTCCCCGAGAAAACGATTGAGCAGAGAGGATTTTCCGACATTGGGGCAGCCTACAATTGCAATAAATGCGGTTTTTGAATTAAGTGAATCAGCAGCCATATTATTATTCCTCGTCAAGATAGTAGCTTCCGTTTCTCTTTAAGCCCAGCTGGGTGAGAACCGTTTCTTCTTTTTCACGCATATGTACGGCTTCAAGTCCTCCGTTAACATGGTCGTAGCCCAACAGATGAAGCATTGAATGAACCGTAAGGAACGCAATTTCTCTTTCAAGCGAATGACCGAACTCGCTTGCCTGCTCCATCGCCTTTTGCACGGAAATAACTATATCGCCGAGCATATATGCTCCCGACGCCGGGTTTATGTCATACTCGCCGTTTTCCCCGAGCGGGAATGACAGAACATCCGTTTCGCGGTCTATTTTCCTGTATTGGGCATTAAGCTCCCGTATCTGAGCGTTATCAACAAAGCGGACGCTTATTTCCGCCGAACCCTTGAAGTTTTCAAGCAGCAAAACTGCATGACAGCAGCGCCTGATAAGCAGGCGCGTGCCGGAGGGGACTTTGACCGTATTTTGGTCGTTGGTTATGATTACTTTAATTTTATCAGTCATATCTGTATTACCTCTCTCACTGTTCAAATGTCATTTTTTCGGTTTACTGTTTTTCTCGCCGTATTTTTCGTAAGCCTTGATAATATCCTGAACAAGGCGGTGCCTTACGACATCTTTTTCGGTAAACCTGACCGTAACTATATCCGGTATATCTTTGAGAATTTTAACGGCTTCTTTCAGTCCCGACTTTTTCCCGTCGGGCAGATCGATCTGCGTAACATCACCCGTCACAACTATTTTTGAGTTAAACCCGAGTCTTGTCAGGAACATCTTCATCTGCTCGGGAGTGGTATTCTGCGCTTCATCGAGAATTATAAAGCTGTCGTCAAGCGTTCTGCCTCGCATATATGCAAGCGGCGCGACTTCGATGCTGCCTTTTTCCTGACATTTCTGAAAATTATCAGCCCCGAGCATATCAAACAGTGCGTCATAGAGGGGGCGGAGGTACGGGTCAACCTTCTGCTGCAAGTCACCGGGCAGAAATCCGAGTTTTTCACCGGCTTCAACGGCGGGTCTTGTAAGAATTATGCGGGTGACTTCCTTTGCCCTGAAAGCCTTCACCGCCATTGCGACCGCAAGATATGTTTTACCGGTACCGGCAGGACCTACACCGAAAACGATAGTATTGTTTTTGATGGTGTCAACATATTTCTTTTGTCCGAGCGTTTTGGGCTTTACCGGTTTCCCGCTCATTGTGATACATATGCAGTCGGACGCAAGCGAAGGGATTCTGTCGTCCGCGCCTTCGTTTACAAGCGAAATGCAATACCTGACATTCTGTTCATTGAGCTGTTCGCCCTTGTTGAGCAGCATAACAAGCCCTTCAACGGCTTTTGCCGCAAGCGATACCTTTTCCGGCTCACCGCAGATTTTCATGGAATTACCGCGGTTCACCACGCTTACACCGTACTCGTTTTCAATAATGCGCATATTCTCGTCAAAGTTGCCGAAAAGACCGATAGCCTGCTCCATGCGCTCGAAATTCAGTGTATATTCGTACATCTTTTCTCCTTAGTCGTCGTCCTGTTTTACTGTTATGGTATTTATGATCGCGGTATACAATTTCAAAGGGTCATCCTCAAAGGAAGCACAGACCGCATTTGCTTGAAGACTGTCGGGCGCATAGACGGTCGTCTGCATCATCAGGGTTTTTCCGTCGGTAAGACTCAGGATAGCGTGATATCCGTCCTCGATCTTTTTTATATCGGTATGCGCATACTGCCGTCTGCGTTCGCTTGCCGCAACTTTAAGTGCAACTACGACCGCACGATCGCGGAAATATGTAGGGAGATCCGTTTCAAGACGCTCGGAAAGCTCCGCACCGGGAGGCAGAAGCGAATAGTAAGCGTCATCCTTGCGTACATCCTCCGCAATAAGTCCGTTTGCGGTAAGGTATGACAACGCGTCGTTCACTTCAAAGTAATTCATCAGCTTTGCCGTCTGCATCGAGTCCGTAAAGCCGCGTTTTGAAATCGGACAGTTTATCGCTTTAAGCAGATAACACACGGCTATCCTTATGTCAGCCTGTGAATACAGTCCGCCTAACTCGACTCCGCCCGTGAAGGCATCATGAATTGTCGCCATAATTATTCTCCGAACCAAATCAATTTATTCTGATATAATCATACGGCAGCACGGAGATATCCCCGATGTTGACCGAATAGTTATTGTAGTTTACATACACAAGAGCGCCGTTGTCGTACCCCGTGCAAAAGACATTGCTTTCCGTTTCGCTGTGGCTTACAATGCGGCACTGTCCAAGCTCTCCAAGCTCGTCGCTTGCGCGCAAAACGAAAGAAACGGCGTCGTTAAAGGTCTGCTCATAGCAATAATCGGACGATTTATCGAATACCCAAAGGTAATACGGCTGTGCGCCGTATTCCACACATTTGAGAAGTTCGAGCTGAGCTGCCGAACCGGTGTTTACCGGAGCGCCGGAATACCGTACCGTAGAATGCAGCACCGCGGGAATGAGCGGGACAGCGCGATAGGCTTCACTCTCCGCATTTACGGTATGCAGCGAAGAATTGAGAAGCAGCGACACATTTTTGACAGTATTCAGACTGCCGGAGGAAATTGCAAGAGATTTGCGCGTTGCAAATGCCGAAATGTTATTTTTGAGCAGCGCCGAAACCTGCGCTGAATTCATTCCGGAGGAGCTGTCGGAATAAGAACCGATATCGCCGTCAAGAATGCACAGTCCCGAGACCGAAAGACGCTCGGCACCGTTCATCAATTCCACCGTGTTTTTCTCTATACTGTCGGCGGAGCAGATATCGACCGCATATTTCGCCTGACCTATCTGCGGTGCAATGGGATTGAAAACAAATGAACTTACGGTATCGCCGTTTGCGTCCTTTGCAGTCTTGTTGCTTTTAAGACCTGCGGATTTTACGAGGTTAACACCTGCGAACACCGTGAATTTTTGCTTTTCGGCATAGTCGAACAGCTTTTGCAGTCCGCTCGCACCTCCGGCTACCCTCAGGACACGCATTAAGGATGAACCGTCATAAGCAAGTCCGCTCGAAAAAATACCGTTCAGAACGATCTCGGCATTTTCGATTCCCTTTGCCTTCAACAGCTGCAAAAGATCTTCCGTTTCTTCAAATGTTGAAGCTGTGCGCTTTGATGTTCCGTCTGCGCTTGCAATGATCGATATGTTAAGCGGATAGTCGTTATCGGAAAGTGTTTTTGATGAGAGAGTGCCGTTTCGTATAAGCTCTTCACGACAGACGGCTGCCATACTGACATAATTCGCTTCACTGCCCGACAAAAAACGGTAGCAAACGGAAATATTACCGCTGTACGGCGGAATATAATTGTATCTTCCGTTCTTTGCCGCACCTTCGGTTATTGTAAAAAACGGATAAACGGTGGCTGCGCCGAAGGGATCCTTTTCGGAACGGCGCGCTTTAATTTCGGCAAGAGCCGCACCTTCGCCTATTACGGCAGAAAAAGCACCGCTCCCCTTTTTTATTCCGAACACGGGGATGTCGGCACTGTTTTCACCGCTGCCGTAGACATCGAATACAAGCTCGGCGGTGGCGGAGTCGTCCCTGCCTGTATACATAATTGCCCCGCATCCGTCCGGAACAAGCAAGAAATCAGGTGTGGAAACATCACTCTTGTTTTCATCGTTATCGCTTTTTTCTTCACTTTCTCCGTTTTTGCCGCCGTTATCCCTTGCCGTTTCATTCTCGTTTTCGGCAGCAGCCGTCGCGTTTTCGGAGGAGAGAATACCGTCCGGGATGCCTGCCTTTTCCTGTGCAGAAGAAAGAACCGCCTGTTCGAGAGCGGAGTTCTCACCTTCGGAAGAAGGCTTGATCGCGCCGAAATAAGGCATAAGCGAAATACTTTCAAGCACCGCGCCGGGTGAAAGCTCAATTTTTCCGCAGTCGATGCTAACGCGCAAATCGCCGTCTGTCAGGGTAAAATCGACCTTGATGCGTGCCGCAGCGCCCTTTGTAACGGAGGACACCGCGCCGGAAACATTTTCCGCATTATCGGCAATTAAATATTCAACCGACACACCGTTTGCGGAGGTTTCGTATTTATAAGAACCAAACGCCACGGAGTTGTCCTGAGAATTGAGGTAAAATACTCCGTCGGCTGTTCTGAGAACGATATCGATGACGGAAGCCGAACCGTTTTCAAACAATGGCAGCACCGACCAGACATTGCCCTTCGTAAGCTCCGTGACACAGACGGAGGAGGACGACGGCTCAAAAGACAACGCGGTAAGTCCCGATGTGGTAACGGTATTTTCGGGGAGTGAGGTCAGAGTATGAAAGGACGCGGTACCCGAGCCTATCGTTTCTTTCGAGCTTTTTACCGAGAAACCGGCAACAACACCGTCCGTTTTTCCGCACGAAACAAAGCCGAACAAAAAAGCAACGGCAAGAAGAATAACAAGTATTTTCTTTGAAACACGCTTCATCAGCTTCACTCCGAACAAATTTCGCCTTTTATTTAGTGACATTTTAACATAAATTCAAAGGAATTTCAAGCATAATGCACAGGAAAATAAGTCAATAATTGCTTTTGCTCCGAAAAAGGAAAAGCCGAAAAACAAAAATCGGCTGCAAGGGCAGACCAAGTCCCGTGACGGGTTCTGCCGCGTTGCAGCCGCTTAAATTTCGCAAAACGAAATATTGATTATAAAGAGTGCAATTCCGAATCAGCGTTCCTCGCGGAAATAAGAAACTCCGAGGCTCGCGGGAGGCTGATTTTCGCGTTTTTTACGAACGCTGATAGCAATAAGAACGAGAATGGTAACAAGATACGGAAGCATCTTGAATATCTCCTGTGAAGAACGGGGCAATCCGCCGATGAACATATACACAATGTAAAGTCCGCCGAACAAAATCGAGCCGATTATACCGAGATCGGGCTTCCAAAGAGCGAAAATAACAAGCGCGATGGCAAGCCAGCCCCTGTCGCCGAAACCGGCATTCGACCAAGTGCCGCCGATAAATTCCATGACATAATACAGTCCGCCGAGTCCGGCTATTGCACCGCCGATGCAGGTAGCGCCGTACTTGTACTTTATTACGCTGATTCCGGCAGCGTCTGCCGTTGCCGGGCTTTCACCCACGGCTTTCAGGTTCAGACCGACTCTCGTTTTTCTGAGAACATATCCCGCAACGAGTGCGATAATGATTGCAAGATATGTCATAAACCCGTACGAGAAGAAGGCTTTTCCGAACAGACCGAGTTTATCGGCAAAAGGCAGAGTTTTTTTGAAGCAGCTGCCGATGATATTAAGAGAAACAGTCGTTCCGGTTCCGAGAATGCTTGAAAGCGAACCGCCTATGAAGCTGCCTATACCTATACCGAAAGTAGTAAGCACAAGACCGGTAACATTCTGATTCGCACGAAGCGTGACGGTGAGGAAGCTGTAAATAAGGGACATCAGCACCGAGCCGACTATCGAACACAGGAACGGGATGAGAATGCAAAGAAAAGTGTTCGAAGTGTCGCCGTATGTTTCAAAAAAGTATCCGCCGACAATACCGGAAATACCGCCGACATACATGATACCGGGGATACCGAGGTTCAGGTTTCCCGATTTTTCGATTATCATTTCACCGACGGAACCGTACAAAAGGGGCATACCGATAATAATCGCCTGAGTAAAAAAGCTGACAAGTCTATTCATTATTCGTTTACCCCCTTCTTTTTCTTCGAACGGAAATTGATTTTGTAATTGATAAAGAATTCGGAAGCTATTATGAAGAAAAGAATGATTCCGGTGAGGATATCCGCCATGCTCTCGTCAAGCCGGAAACGGGTAGCTATTTCGCTTGCACCTCTGTCGAGGAATACTATAAGGAACGATGTAAGAATCATCACAAACGGATTGAATTTTGCAAGCCAAGATACCATTATTGCAGTGAAGCCTCTGCCGCCGGTCGTTTCGCTCGAAATAGTGTGGTTTGTACCGGAAACAAGCAGCAAGCCCGCAATACCGCACATTGCACCGGACAGAGCCATGGTGCGGAGAATGACTTTTTTAACATTTATACCTATGTAGCGGGCGGTGTTTTCGCTTTCACCGACAACGGATATTTCGTAACCGTGCTTCGAATATTTCAGATAGATATACATGAATATCGTGAGGAAAAGGACGATCAGGATATTCAGCAGATATTTCTGTCCGCCTATCGTCGGCAGCCAGCCGCCCTGCGTCTGAGCGTTGATAATGCCGACCGAGTTCGAGCCCTTCGGATTCTCCCAAAAGCAAACGCAGTAAGATGCGATCTGCATTGCAACATAGTTCATCATAAGAGTGAACAGTGTTTCGTTTGTATTAAAGTTTGCCTTGAACACGGCGGGAATAAGACCCCATATTGCTCCGGCAACGCAGCTTACGACAGCCATAAGGATAATGAGCAGCACGGGATTCATCTTGTCGCCGAACCATATCATACACGCTGCCGTGGCAATACCGCCCATAAGGACCTGTCCCTCAGCACCTATGTTCCAAAATTTCATTTTGTACGCAGGCGTAACGGCAAGAGCGATACACAGGAGCATTGCGATGTTTTGCAGCAATATCCAAAACTTACGCACCGAACCGAAGCTGCCCTTTATCATTGCGGCATACACCTCAATGGGGTTAAGGTCGGTGACCGAAACAATAATAAATGCACATACTATAAATGCTGCGACAACGGCGGCAATACGGATAAGCCAGCCCTTCCACATCGGCACCGAGTCGTTTTTGGAAAGCCTTATCAAAGGCTCGGAATGTGTTGTGTTTTTGCTCATTGCTTTGCACCTCCCAAGGAAGTCATCATAAGTCCTATTTCTTCTTTTGTCGTGGTTCTTGCATCAACGACTCCCGACACTCTGCCGCCGCACATAACGAGGATACGATCGGAAAGTTCAAGGAGAACATCAAGATCCTCACCGACAAAAATGACTGCCGCTCCGTTTTCCTTCTGTTCGTTTATCAGATTGTATATCATATAGGAGGAGTTGATGTCGAGTCCTCTTACCGGGTAAGCGACCATAAGGACCTTCGGATTTGCCGAGATCTCGCGTCCCACGAGTACCTTCTGAACATTACCGCCGGAAAGCCGTCTGACCGGTGTTTCCGCACTGGGCGTTACGACTTCGAGGTCGCTTATTATCTGCTGCGCGAGATCCTTGGGAGCTTTGCGTTTCAAGAACATCGAATGACCCTTGCTGTAACTGCGCAGCATTACATTGTCTATAATGTCCATGCTGCCGACAAGTCCCATGCCGAGTCTGTCCTCGGGAACGAACGAAAGACGCACACCGAGATTTCGTATCTGTATGGGGGTTTTGTTTCTCAGGTTTTCGTGATTACCCGTCTTGGGGTCGATATATGTAATGCTGCCGCTTTCGAGGCGTTGAAGTCCGGCAATCCCTTCGAGAAGCTCGCGCTGTCCGCTTCCGGCAACGCCTGCGATTCCGAGAATCTCACCGGCTCTCGCGGTAAACGAAAAATCGCTTATAACGCTTACGCCCTCGCGATCGACGCAATTCAGATTTTCAACGATAAGGCGATCGGATCCGTCGGTGACATCGCTTCTCTTTATGTTGAGCGAAACTTTTTTACCGACCATCATCTGAGTAAGCTCAGCGGGAGAAGTTTCGGAGGTTACGACAGTACCGATATGTTCGCCCTTACGCAAAACCGCGACTCTGTCGGATATTTCCATAACCTCGTTGAGCTTATGTGTGATTATTATGATAGCCTTGCCGTGGTCGCGCATGGTTCTGATAACGGCAAACAGCTTTTTTATCTCCTGAGGAGTCAAAACGGCGGTAGGCTCGTCGAGAATAAGGATATCGGCACCCTTATAAAGCACCTTTACTATCTCTACCGTCTGCTTTTCGGAAACGCTCATCTCGTATATCTTCTTTTCAAGGTCGATAACGAAGCCGAACTTGTCGCATATCTCGCGAATGGCGGCGGTTTCCTTTTTCAGATCGAACTTCCCTTTATTTTTAACGCCGAGAACAATGTTCTGAGCAGCCGAAAAGACATCGATAAGCTTGAAATGCTGGTGTATCATTCCGATTTTCAAATCAAATGCATCCTTGGGGGAACGAATCGAAACTTCTTTGCCGTTAACAAATATCTGACCTTCGTCCGGGAAGTAAATTCCGGATATCATATTCATAAGGGTCGTTTTTCCGCTGCCGTTTTCACCGAGAATGGACAGTATTTCTCCGTGGTACAGCGTAAGATCGACATTGCTGTTGGCTACGACGCTTCCGAACCGTTTTGTGATTCCGCGAAGCTCAATTGCCGGCGTTTTGTTTTCCATTTTCTTTCCTCCGTTTAATTGTAGGGCTGCTCAGCACTTGCGGATATCTGCTTTGTGAGCAGCGGACATCCGCAAGGGCTGAACAAAACACATTCGGGGCTGTAAAAAACCTGTCGTTTTTACAGCCCCGTTTTGCAAGGTCAGTTGAAATTACTTCTCGACAACAGCAGTAATGCCGTCGATTATAATGTCAAAGTAGGGTGCGCTTCTCTTGTCGGCAACATCGGACTCATCAAAGTAACCGCCTTTAATAGCCTCTGTTTCGGGCTTAAAGTCGCCTTCGTCAATAACATCGGCAAGATAAGTAGTGAGTTTTTGACCGTTTACGGTAAATGTATTGGTATCAAAAACATGGAGAGTACCTTCTTTGAACTGCTTCATAACTTCGTCAAGCTTCTCCTGAGTGCCCTTAGCGGCAACAGCAGTATTAAGCTCGGTAAGCTGAACGGAACCCTCGGCAATGCCGCCGCACCAATCAGCGGGGATCTCCTCGCCCTTGGCAACGCTTGTTATCATAAGCTCCATGTAGGGAGTCCAGTCAATTTTGGAAGAAATAATAGCGGTGTTGGGTCCCATATCGATAGTGCTTACATTGTATGCAACATTGGGAACACCTTTCTCCTCGCAAGCTCTGGGAGCACCGGGAGAGTCAGCGTGCTGGCTGATAAGAACGCAGCCGTCATCTATAAGAGCGATAGCCTGAGTCTTTTCGGCAGTTTCATCGAACCAGGAGTTCGTGTACTTAACTTCCATTGTAACCGAGGGGCAAACGGACTTTGCACCGAGATAGAAGGAAGTAAAGCCGGAGATAACCTCTGCATAGGGGAATGCGCCTACATAGCCCATCTTAGCCTTGTCAGCGGTGATTTTGCCGGAGTCGATCATCTCGTTAAGCTTCATACCTGCGGCAACGCCTGCAAGGTAACGACCCTCGTAAATTGAGGCAAAAGCGTTGTGGAAGTTTTTAAGACCGGCTGTTTTTGCGTGTGTACCGGTAGCATGGCAGAACTGTACGTTGGGAGCTTCCTTAGCAGCTTCCATCATGTAGGACTCGTGACCGAAGGAGTCGGCGAAAATTACATTGCAGCCCTCGTCAACAAGTTCCATAGCGGTGTTCTGGCAGTTTGCGTTCTCCTCAATGTTGGAACGAACAATGATCTGATCGTCTTTGAGTCCGAGCTTCTTCTGAACGGCGTCAACCGCGTTCTGGAAGTTCTTGTCATAGGTGGAATCCGTGGGGGCGTGAAGGAAGATGAAGCCAACCTTTATCTTGGAATAGTCAACATCTGTTGCCGTTCCCTGAGTGCCGGCTTCCGTTGCGCCGCTGGGAGTTGCTGAATCTGTCGGATCGTTGTCGTTATTCTTGCAAGCCGCAAAAGCAAATACCATTGCGAGAGCGAGAACAAGAGCGATGACTTTGAGTGCCTTTTTCACTTTTGTTTCCTCCAAAAATGTTTTTTTATTTCTTCGAGCCGTCGTCTCCGAAACAGATTGAATCATCTGTCATGGATTCGATGACCGCCAAAGATCTAACCTTGATTCCGTCGGCGCGAAGTGTATTTCCGCCGTTTTGGAATTTCTTTTCGATTGCCGCCGCTACCCCCGCAAGGCTCGCGCCTGCGTCCGAAACGATTTTTCTGAGCCCGAAACAGGCTTCGCCGGTAGCAAGAAAATCATCTATAATAAGTATGTTGTCGTCGGGTGAAAGGAACTTCTTCGAAACGGTAACGCTGTACTGCTTACCTTTTGTGTAAGAAAAAACCTCAGCGGAATAAACATCGCTGCCGACATTGCTGTGGTGGCCTTTCTTTGCAAAAACGACAGGAACATCAAAATACGCCGCCGCCGCACACGCAAGTGCAATGCCCGATGCCTCAACCGTGAGGATCTTAGTGATATCATCGGAAGAAAAAGAGTTGTAAATCTCTTTACCGAGTTCGTTTATAAACTTTACATCAAGCTGATGATTAAGAAAGCTGTCAACTTTAAGAATGTTACCGGGGAGAACCGTTCCGCAGGTGAGTATCTTATCTTCAAGCAACTTCATACCGTCGACCGCCTTTTCGGGAAAATGTGTGCCGTCCGTCGGACTGCACTTAGAGTATACTCTACCCCGGCGGCAAAATCAAGCACATTTCGACCGAAAACTAAGTTTCTATGTTTTCGCCAAGTTTTTTCCGTCAAAAAGCCGAACAGAAACAGGCGCAAGTGTCAATTTATCGACCGTTTTTCGCAAGTCTATGTAAAACTTTTTGCTTTACATCGTGCGAATTATATCGCATTGACTTGAATTATATGCCGGTTTTCTTCGCTGTTTTGTGGGTTACAGCCGTTTTTTCGGCATTGTATACAAAATTTATTTCTCTTCAAATCATGTAAAGAGAACTGCTTAACATACCTCTTTGTGCAATTTTCACAAACAGGTCTTTTGGGGTGATTTTTACGGCTTTGTCGCAAGATTGATTTTTTTACGGTTTGTTTGAAGAATTTACCGGTTTTTGAAATAGTAAACAAAACATATCTCATATTATTGGTAAAAAAGACAAGCATTATTGTATTGACTTTGCACAAAAATTTAGATAAAATCTATATGTAAGTCATTCACCGGAAACGGTGAAGCTGCAACATCAAACGAAAGGAACAGAAAACACACATGAAATTCACGAAAAAACTTATCAGTGTAATTCTTGCTGTCGTTATGATCTTCGGCACGGCTTCCGTTGCGTTTGCAAGCCCCATCAAGAATCACAGCACTCTTGATACGCTTATCACGCAGGACAGCATTGCCGATATTGCGGAAGATATGCTCAAAAACATCAACATCCGCAAGAACGATATAACGGGAACCGTTCTTCGTCTTGCATTCCTGTTTATCAAAAATAACGATCTCGCAGGGTTCATCAACGGCAGAGATGTAACAAAGCTCTCCGACGAGGA
>JAEDGF010000001.1 GCA_016297645.1 Clostridiaceae bacterium | reverse complement strand
TAACCGCCGTAAATACGGCGTTTAAGGTTCGGTTGATTCACTCTGAACATTTTTTCCTATCCCCTAAAAACGGGGCTGTAAAAAACTTGTTTTTTACAGCCGCTTCTTTTGTTTAAATAGAATTGAAAAATACAAAAAACATACAAAAAATCACAAAAAAGTGCTTGAAACTTGTTTTACTGAATGATAAAATGAAAGGGAATATAACTTAGGAGGGAAAAGAAAATGAAAACCTTCAAAAAAATTCTTGCGGTCGTTCTCTGTGCGGCAATGCTCGTACCGGGCTTGTGCATCGGAGTATCTGCGGCCGATACCTGCAATTGCTCAAACACTCCTATTGTGTACATGTACGGCAAACAGACAATAATGCTTACCAAAGAGGACGGCACTAAGGTCAATCCTCTTGCCCGTGACAACCTTGATATAGGCGGAATGGTCAAAGAGGTTATGCCCAACATTTTTGACGGCATCGCGACCGGAAACTGGGATCCGTACTGTGATCAGCTCTACGGTATGCTTGCCCCCATCTGGAAGGATGTTAAGGTAAACGGCGACGGTTATCCCATCAACCCCAATACCGGTATCGAGTACAGCTGGTCTTATGACACGGTAAGCTCAAATCATTCGTACGGCTTTGAGCCTTCGTACCTGTTCCTTTTCGACTGGCGTCTTTCTCCCATGGATGTGGCGGACGAGCTTCATGAGTTTATCGAGTGCGTAAAGAAAAAGACCGGTCACGACAAAATAGTCCTTGAAAGCCGCTGCATGGCAACAAGCTATTCTCTTGCTTATCTCTATAAGTACGAGCGCCCGAACAACTATTCCGGAATTGAAAAGGTTCTCCTTTTCAACCCCTCCACGGGCGGTCTTAACTGGCTTGAAAGCGCTTTTTCGGGCAAGGTCGTTATAGATCCCGACAGTGCATACCGTTATATCCAAGGCTCGGTCTTTGACGAAAAGGTCAACGACGACGCACTTGTTGAGACACTTCGTCTTATATTTAACAGCCTTAAAGAAACCTACGGTCTTAACCTCGCCTGCAAGCTTTTGCAGGACAAGATATATCCGGCTGTAAAGGACAAGCTTTTTGCCCGTCTTATTAAAGAATTCTACGGTACTGCCGGCGGCGTTCTTGCAATGATAAGGGACAACTTTGACGAGTGCATCGACTACATTTATCCCACAGACGCGGATAAAGCCGAGTATGCCGGAGTTATCGCAAAGGCGAAATACTATCACGACAATGTTACCATGCACGCTGAGGATATCCTCAAAGAAATAGATGCTCTCGGTAAGCCCGTCGCCATTTTCGGTGAGTACGGCGGACAGCAGCGTCCCGTTTCTCCCGAAGCTAAGTACTGCGGCGACTACTCGATAGGTCTTACCGAACAGACCTTCGGCGCGACTACGACCGTTGTTACCGAGAAATTCCCCGATAATTATATAGAGGAGCGCGCAAAAGAGGGGCTTGACAGATACATCTCCCCCGACAAACAGGTAGACGCTTCCACCTGCCTGTTCCCCGATACCACATGGTTCATCAAAAATGCAAACCATGTATATCCCGAAACACTCAACTACCTTATGCTGAGCTTCATCAGAGATAAAACTCCCGATGTCTGGACGAGTGAAGCATACCCGCAGTTCCTGAACTTCAATCCCGATAAGCCTTTTGCCGAGCAGCTTGTCCCGGCGCAGGAGGTCAACGAGAATGATATTGACTGGGCTGCATACGAAACCGGCGACGCAACAATTACGATTCTGCTTACGGTTGTTCAGACCATAATGGACTTTGTCAAGCTGATGGTAGAAACGATAAGAGATATTGTTGCTATTGCCAAGGGAACAACGATAGCGTAAAGAATTTATACACGGCAAATCAAAAAGACCTCCCGTTTCTTGGGAGGTCTTTTTTGATATGGGTTTCAGTCGTGCAGTGCAAATATCAGGACGGGTTTCGGTTCTTTTTGCGGTTGTAAGGATTTGTCTGCGCGTAAGCGCCGGGCGCCCGGGCTTTTCCTTGCAGACGGGCTGCTCCGGCAGAGTCTTTTTTATCGTTTGCTTCTTCTTACACGGAGCTGCTGCAAGGGTAAAGGAGAAAACCGTGCCGATAAGAATTTGTCAGACATTTGTTTATTCTGCCTGTTGCGGAGTTATAACGAAGCCGAACGAGAAAACCTTATCGTCGAGAATGCGTTTGTTTTCACTGTTGTTCAGCTCTGCGTTTTCGCTTATCGCATTAAAACGCCAGTCGAGGTTCACTATCGTCTTATGCTCGTTTTGAAGCTCGAAATCGTGTTTTACCTCCGTCAGCTGTTCGGCTGAATAGTGGGACGCATTGAAAACAAAATCCTTCATGCCGTGCGGAGTGAAAACCAGCGAATTGCCGTTTTCCTCGCCGACCTGCGCCAAACGGGTCTTGTAATGCGATGAATTTTCCTGCGGACGGATATAATGAACGAAGTTATCCGTGACTGTCGTTTCGTATTCGCCGTAACGGGCAGCCTTGTATCTGTCGGGATAGGTTTCGGTTTCGCCGAGTCCGAAATACTTTATGTATTCAAATTTTTCGGGCATGGTGAGCTTTATGCCGAGCCGCGGCAGACGCGGGACATTTTCGCGAACCGTTCCTGTCGCGTCTATAACAACGGAGCCGTCGGAACGGAAGGTGTAGCGCACCTTCATTTTTACAACGGGCGGATTTGCCGGACCGCCGAGAGCGATCTCGGTATCTGCAATTACGACGCCGTTTTCTTTTATAACCTCAGCCGAGTAGGTTTTTTGAGCGGCTTTGTGGAAGTGATTTTTGTACCATTCGTCAACGGAACCTCTGTTATATGTCGGCGCGTGCCAAACGGAAAACGCCGAAGGCTCCGCGAGCAGTTCATCGCCCTCTATCTTTATGCTTTTAATGCAGCCGTAGCTTTTGTCGAACACATAGGAAATATCACCGGCTGTTATGACATCAAAGCGGTCGTCACGGTCGAGCTGCACCTCGGTGTCGGGCAGCTGCTTTTCCGCCGCTGCGGTGTTCTGTTCAAGCTCGAACTGCAAAAATGCCGTTTCGTATTCTTTGTTCGCCCACAGGGTGTCCTTGTTCTGTCTGAACGAAAAAGTAACAAAGCTGTTTTCACGGAGAGCGAGTGAATCTTCGGAAAAAACAAAGAATTCTTTTTCGCACTGCGGCTCGATTTCGGGAGCTTCGATTCGTCCGGACGCGATTTCTTTCCCGCCCGAGGTTACAGTCCATACGATATCAATATCCGAAAGGGGAGTGAAGTAACGCATATTCTTAACGGTAAGGCTGCCGTTTTTGAATGAACCTCTCACGGTTTCGTATACCTTTTTCATGTCGTAATAACCGGGGCGCGGAGTACGGTCGGGGAACACAAGCCCGTCAATGCAGCAGGTGCCGTCATTCGGGAAGTCGCCGAAGTCGCCGCCGTAGAAATAGCGCGGAGTTTCGTCCGCAGCCGGGAAGTTGACGGCGTGGTCGGTAAACTCCCATATACAGCCGCCGCAGAAATTCTCGTATTCGTCAACGAGCTTCCAAAAATCGTACACATCGCCGGTGGACATGGAGCAAACATATTCGCACATATAAAACGGTTTTGTGTGCGTTTCGTCTTTCAGATAGCTTTCGATATAGCCGACTCCGGCGTACATTCTGCTCTCGACATCGGAAATATCTGCAAAGCATTCGCCCTCGGGGACAGCCTTGAATTCAAGGTGTGCATTTTCGTAGTGGACGAGATTCCTTTCGTCGCGCGAACGGATGTACTGCGCCATTGCGCGGTGGTTTACTCCGCAGCCGCTCTCGTTGCCGAGGCTCCACATTATAACGCAGCCGTGGTTTTTGTCGCGCTCGTACAGTTGTTTTGCTCTGTCAACATATGCGTCCTTCCAGTCGGGCGAGTTCGAAAGATAGCTCCAACGCGTCCAATCCCAGTCAGATACGGTGTTGTAGCCCATTCCGTGCGTTTCGAGGTCTGCTTCGTCCGTGAGATAGAAGCCGAGCGCCTCGCACAGGTCGACAAAACGGGGGTCGTTGGGGTAGTGTGAGGTTCGTATGTGATTTACATTTGCGCGTTTGAGTAAAAGGAGATCCTCTTTCATCTGCTGCAAGGTAACGACATAGCCGTTTTCGGTGGAATCGTGGCGGTTTATGCCGCGCAGCTTTAACGCCTTTCCATTTATAAGCAGCCGCTTGTCTTTTATTTCGACACGGCGCAGCGCCGTCTGGAACGGAATGACTTCATCACCTATCGTGACGAAAAGAATGTAAACAAAAGGCGTTTCGTCATTCCACAGCAGCGGTTTATTGACCGTGAGTGAAAAACTGCTTTTATCTGTCGTGCCGCTTTTTATAACCGTGCCGTCGGGAGAGATCAGCCCGTACGAAATATCGGCGCAGCCGTTTAACTTGCAGCTGACTGCTATATCGGCTGAACCGAGATCATCCGAAACATACTGCTTTATCTCGATATCGTCCGCGTGGACACGGTCGCGTTTTAACAAATATACCTCTCTGAAAATTCCCGAAAGGCGGAAAAAGTCCTGGTCTTCAAGATACGAGCCGGGACACCATTTTACGACAAGCACCGTCACGCGGTTCCTGCCCGCGACGGTAAAACTGCTTATATCAAACACGCTGCGTGCGTGGCTTACCTCGCTGTAACCTGCAAAATGACCGTTTACCCACAGATAAAAGCAGGACGCAACTCCCTCAAAAACTATCTCGTGCGTAAAATCGTTATCATTTTCCGAAAGCTCGAAATCGCGCACGAATGCCCAAGCCGGATTCTTGTCCGGTACATGGGGCGGATCCGTCGGAAACGGGTACATCAGGTTTGAGTAGAGCGGTTTGTCGAATTGCGCATTATTGTAAAGCTGCACCATTCCCGGGACGGGGACTTCTGCCAAGCCGTCGGTCGGTGCGCTGCGTGAAAAGAACGCTTCGTTTATATCCTCGAAGCTCTCAAACGGGCGCATTTTCCATGTGCCGCAAAGAGAAATGAAACGGTCGGAACAGTCGCGGCTGCCTTTGAGTGCGTCCTCGACCGATGAGAACGGAATGAAATACGAAGCGGGGTCTTTTGCCCGTATGTGCAGTGTGTTCAGCTGTTTATGGAAAGCCGGAAATAACATATAGTTCTCCCTTAAAACTGTATTTTTTCTCATTCTACCATTTTTTTTGATTCTGCGCAATAGCGGAATTGTGCGGCGCGCGAAAAACGGGACGGCAGAACGACAAAAACAAACAATGCAGATGTTAATACAGTCGGCACGCTGCGCAAAAAGCATTTTTTGAAAGCTTTTTTTCGGTATCGCGAAGTAAGTAACGACGCTTGCAGAGAGCCGGAGTTGCGGTGCTGCTGAACCGAAACAAAAAAGACTGTCTACATCGGTACGGCAGTACCTGTAAACAGTCTGTTATGTGCGTGATAAATTTAGTTTGCGTCAGCTTATATCGCTGACAAGGTTACTCCACTTTCTGTATATTGCTGACAGGCGGAACATCGGGGAATTCCACTCTCTGTATATCTGCACCGACGGCGGAGAGCTTTTCGACAATATCCTCGTAACCCCTGTCAATATACGAGATGTTGCCGATTGTCGTGGTGCCTTTTGCCGCGAGTGCGGCGATTATCAGGGCTGCGCCCGCCCGAAGGTCATTCGCAAAGACCGAAGCGCCCGTAAGCTCATTTGTTCCCTGAATGCACGCCGTGTTGCCGCTGACCTTTATCTGAGCGCCCATTTTTGTGAGCTGGTCGGTATATTTGAAACGGTTGTCCCAAACGGAGTCCGTGACCATGCTGGTGCCCTCGCAGATGGACAAAAGCGCAGTGAACTGGGGCTGCATATCCGTGGGGAAGCCCGGATGAGCTTCCGCCTTTATGTCACAGCATTTAAGTCTGCCGCTGGCGGAAACGGTGATCTGCTCGGAGCTGTCGACCTCCTCGGGGATTACTGTTGCGCCGCATTCACGGAGCTTTGCCGTTATCTTGTCGAGGTGGGGGCTTGTGATATTCTTTAATGTAAGCTGACCGCGTGTCGCGGCAGCGAGGGTCATATATGTGCCGGTTTCGATCTGGTCGGGGATTATGATATGTTCGCAGCCCTTCATCGGCAGACCGCCAATAATGGTGATTCGCTCCGTACCGGCGCAGCGAACCTCAGCGCCCATTCTGTTTAAGAAGTTGGCGATGTCTACAATGTGCGGTTCTTTCGCCGCGTTTTCGATAACAGTAATTCCCTTTGCTCCTACCGCTGCGAGTATGACATTTATTGTCGCGCCGACGGAGGGCTTATCGAGGAATACGGTGTTGCCCATGAGCGTGGAGGCAGTCGTTTGCGCAACGACATATTCACCGTCCGTGCCGACCGTTGCACCGAGAGCATTGAATCCCTTTATGTGGAGGTCGATGGGGCGTACGCCGCCGAAGTTGCAGCCGCCGGGCATAGCGACTCTTGCGCTGCCGAATCTGCCGAGGAGCGCGCCGAGAAAATAGTACGAGGCTCTCAGCTTACAAGCGAGAAATTCGGGGATGGGCTTATTCGTTACGCCCATGGTATTTATTCTGACGGTGTGCTTGCCAAGGCGCGTGATTTCGGCACCGAGGTGCCTTAATATGTCGAGAGTTGCGTCAATATCGCTTATGTTGGGAAGATTATCTATAATAAACTCGCCTTTTGCGAGGAGTGTAGCAGGTAAAATTGCAACGGCTGCGTTTTTGGCACCGCTGATTTCGATTTCGCCGATAAGGGGCTTGCCGCCGCGGATAACAAGTTTTTCCAAATCGCACACTTACCTTTCCGTGATTTTTTTGTCTATTTTTTTGCCGTAAAAAGGCTCATACTGTCTTACTCATAGGCGGGGGAGAACGGCTTTTTGCGGCAACACAAAAAAACCGTTTTTACCCAGCCTGACTATTATACAACATTCCGGAGTTAAAATAAAGATTTTTTTTTAAAAACAGGTATTTTAACCGAAGTTCATAAGATACACCAAAAAACTTACTCGGAATTATGTAAAAGATAACAAAAATTACTCGGCTAATTTGTTGCGACCGGCAGCAAGAGGAAATTCTCTGCCGTGGAGCACGGCTTTTGCCTTTACTCCGTCGGGGACCTCAAAAATATAGTTTGTCCCGTTTTCGGTGATTGTTATGTCGCTTGATATCTTTCCTTTAACGGAATCGAATTCGGTGTGAACATGGGGAACTCTGCCGTCTGTGACAGGCTCGAAAATTATGCTTTCGAAGCCTGCGGTGCCCTCCTCCTGACGAATGCCTGCCATTTTTTCAAACATCCAGTCATAGACGGCGCCGTATGCGTAGTGGTTGAACGAATTCATGTCCGGCGTTGCGAAATGTCCGTCGGGCCATTTGCCGTTCCATCTCTCCCACATCGTCGTTGCACCGGCTTTTACGGTGTAGCCCCACGAGGGGTACTCCGTGCGCAGGAGAAGGTCGAAGGCAAGCTCATCGGCACCGGAAGCCGACAGAGCGTGCAGCAGATACGGTGTGCCGACAAAGCCTGTTGTGAGGTGTCCCTTTTCACGGACAAGCTCTTGCAGGCGGCTGCCTGCCGTTTCTCTGTCCGGAGTGAGATCGAATTGAAGCGCGAGGACATATGCCGTCTGCGTGTCGCTCGTCATCGTGCCGTCGGGCTTTATATACTCCTCGGCAAACGCCTTTTTGATATTTTCGAGAAGCTCTTCGTATTTTGCGCACTCCTTGCCGAGTACACGGCACGCCTTGATGTAAAGACCGGTGGAATATGCGAAAAATGCGGTTGCGATAAGATCCTTGTCGGTTGCGCCGCGTGTTGCCTCCTGATCGCCGAGGTCAAGGCTCAGCCAGTCGCCGAAATGCCAGTGATTATTATTGAGGTATATATTGCGGTTCTTTTTGAAGTCGTCCCCGACATCTTTCTTTGCGGCATAGCCCACCATGCAATCGATCCATTTTTTCATCATACCGATGTTTTCGCGCAGAATCTGCTTTTTGCCGTAGGTGAGGTACATCTGCCACGGGATTATCACGCAGCAGTCTGCCCATGCAGCCGAACCGCCGCCCTCGTTGGAGCGGCAGGGGACGAAGTTGGGAATCATGCCGTCCTCATTCTGCGCTGTGCGGAGGTCGCCGCACCATTTGCGGAAAAATTCGTAGACATCGAAGTTGTAGCTTGCGGTTTTGCAGAAAACCTGCGCGTCGCCCGTCCAGCCGAAGCGCTCGTCACGCTGCGGACAGTCGGTGGGGATATCGAGGAAGTTGCCGCGCTGTCCCCAGCAGATGTTTGAATACAGCTGATTGAGAAGCGGCAGAGAGGTTTCGAATGCGCCGGTCTTTTTCATGTCGGAATACACGGCAATCGCCGAGAAATCGGACGCTTCGTACTTCTCCGTGCTGTCAACGCAGATATATCTGAAACCGAAGAAGGTGTAGAGCGGTTTTATTTTTTCGTTTTCGCCGCCGCTTATTACGGTATAGGTCGCCTTTGCCGAACGGTAGTTTTCGGTGTAGACATTTCCGCTTGAATCGAGCATTTCAAAGTGACGGACGGTGGTTTTCGTACCTTTTTTACCCTTGGGAATGAACGAAATATAACCGGTTATCTCCTGTCCGAAATCAATTACCGTTTCGCCCTTCGGGGTTATTATAAGCTCCTTGCCCGTGAAGACTTCGCGCTCGCGCACGGGAAGTCCTCCTGCCGGGATAAGAATATCTTTCGAGTAGTCTATCACCTTTGCTTTTACCGGACGGGCTGCTTTGTAGGTGAGGTCGAGCGTTTCGCCGTTATAAATGTGATTGTATCTCACGCGGCTCTCGCGAACTTGCCAGCTGCCGTCGGTGCGGATATGCTCGAAGGTCCCGTCTGCGTATTCGAGGGTAACGACGGCGATAAGCGCAGGCTCGTCAAATTTTATGATTTTGCTGTGGAGGTCGTACCAGTTATGGAAGAACCATCCCTTGCCGACACCGATTTCGAGCTTGTTGTTCGCCTTGATATCGGAGGTGATATCATAAGTGAAAAATTGCAGACGCTTATAGTAGTCTGTCCAGCCGGGGGTGAGAATATCGTTTCCTATACGGCTGCCGTTTATTATTCCTACAAAAACTCCGCGCGAAGTGAGCGTTATTTTCGCTTTCGCGATGCGTTTCGTGTCGGCGTGAAAGCTCTTTGAGAAAATAATCGCAGCGTCTTTTCTGTACCGCGGTGCTTTTATCCATGCGGCGTTTTTCAGTTCGTTCATTTTTCTTCTTCCTTTCAGTTTATTGAAGCAAAAAGTTTTATAACCTTTTGCCGAAGTAATTTGTTTTCCGGCTTTGAGAGTGCCGGGTCGTCGTTTAATATGTTTTCCGCTTCATTTTTTGCGGCGTAGAGGACCCGTGTGTCGGTTGCGAGGTCTGCGATTTGCAGCTCGGGGATTCCGCTTTGGCGTTCGCCGAAGAAATCTCCCGGTCCGCGCATTTTCAGATCCTCCTCGGCAATTATGAAGCCGTCGTTTGTTTTGCACATCGTTTCGAAACGCTTCTCGGCTGTTTCCCCGTACGAGTCGCTTATGAGGATGCAGAAGCTTTTTTCCGCGCCTCGTCCGCACCGTCCGCGCAGCTGATGGAGCTGCGAAAGTCCGAAACGCTCGGCGTTTTCTATCGCCATCACGGTGGCATTGGGGACATCTATCCCGACTTCCACGACGACGGTACAGACAAGCAGCCGGATTTCGCCGGAAGAAAAAGCGTCCATTATCTCGTTTTTCTTTTTCGCGTTCATTTTCCCGTACAAAAGCGCGGTTTTGTATTTCGAAAAAACTCCGTTCGAGATATCATTGTAGTATTTTTCGGCATTGACGGGTTCTTTCCCGCCGTCATCGCCGTCGAAAATCTCTTCGTTTTCGCTTCTATCCTCCGCAAGCGGACATACTATAAAGCACTGCCGCCCGGCATCGAGCTGCTGCTTTATAAAGCAGTACATTTTTTCACGCTTTTCGGAGGTTATGCGGAAGGTCTGCACTTCTTTTCTGCCTGCCGGTTTCTCGTCGAGTATGCTTATGTCGAGGTCGCCGTAAACGACAAGCGAAAGCGTACGCGGAATGGGGGTAGCGCTCATTACGAGCGTGTGAACGGCAGCGCCCTTTTCACCGAGTGCTGACCGTTGGCGGACTCCGAAACGGTGCTGTTCGTCCGTTACCGCAAGCCCGAGCGACCTGAATACAACATCGTCCGTTATTACGGCGTGTGTTCCTATCAGAAGATCAATTTTGCCCTCGGCAAGGTTTTTTTTAATCCTTGCTTTTTCTTTTTGCGTTGTCGAGCCTGTCAGAAGCTCGGTGACAATGCCCGTACCCTCAAAAAAGCGGTCAAATGTTTTTTTGTGCTGCTTTGCAAGCACCTCTGTCGGAGCCATCAAAGCCGCCTGCATCCCGTTTTTTACGGCGTTATACATCACGGCGGCGGCAACAGCCGTTTTTCCGCTGCCGACATCTCCCTGAATGAGCCTGCGCATTGCCTTTCCGCTCTCCATATCCGAAACGCACTCGGAAACGGCGCGCTTCTGCGCACCTGTCGGGGCGAACGGGAGCAGCGCAAAGAACTCCTCGGTGAAATCTGTTTTTACTGTGTTCGGCGTAGGCGCTCGGCTCTCCGTTTTTGCGAGGCGAAGCCCGAGCGAGAGGGTGAGAAGCTCCTCGAAAATGAGCCGCCTTCGCGCGTTTATTATCTCGGCTTCGTTCTTCGGAAAGTGTATAAAGCTTATAGCCGTTTTTATATCGGGAATGCGGTATTTCTTCTGCGTTTCCGGCGAGATCGCGTCCGCGAGCATACCGGAAAAATCTTTGAGCGCGTTTTTTACGCACGATGCGGTGACTGCCGATGATATTCCTTCCGTGCAGCGGTATACCGGGTGGTAAAAGCCGCCTTTATCGGGCGGGCAGCGTACCGGAGAAAGCATCTCGAAACCGCCCTTCGAATTCGTTTTCAGTTCGCCGTAAAACAGGTATTCACGACCGGCGGTAAGTCCGTTTGCCGCGTGCGGATTGTTAAAATATGTTATCGACAGAATATCGGTGCCGTCGGTGGCGGATGCTCTTACGAGAGGTGATGCGCCCGGTCGTGAAATTATTTTCGCGCTTGATAAAAGCCGCGCCTTAATACAGACCTTGCCGGGCGGTGCGTCCCTCAGTTTGTATACATCCGCAAAATTTTCGTACGAGCGGGGGAAGCGGAACAAAAGATCTTCGACGGTTTTTATGCCCATTTTTTCGAAAAGAGCCGCTCTCACTCCGCCGATGCCCTTGACGGAGCTTACCGCACTTTGAAGCCCCTGTTCCATTGTATCACCGCCGTTTGCTGTCTTACGATTTTACCTGTTTTCGTACACCCAGAGTGTACCATATTCTCCGTTTATTTGCAAGCAAAATTCTACTCGACACGGACCGGAGGGGAGAAAATGAACGCAGTTATTTGTGAAAAACGCCGAAAAATTGAATGTTTTTTGTTGGGATATTGTCAAACAGTTCGCAATATGATAGAATAACAGGTGATAAAAAAACCTTATGGGGAGGTTAAACCATGGCACAATTAAAAAGAACATACAAAAGCTGGATAAACGGCGAGGTAAAGAGCGAGCAGCGCGAGTACACCGAGCCTACAACGCTGCTTGCAAGTGACGGCACGCTCCTTGCGGCAGGCTATGCCCGTCACAATGTCTTTGATTACGACCGCACAAAGGTTTCTCCGCAGATGCGCAACAAAGAGTGGGATTTCTATCAGGTTTCAAACGGACGCTACATGGTTCAGCTCAGCTTTGCAAATATTTCGTTCGGCGGCTATGTGTCCGCGGTTCTCATAGATCTGCGCCATCCGAACCCGGCAAAGAAGCTCGCCGCAGGTAAAATTGCGGAGTCGACCGCGCTTTTTGTCGGCGGTAAGAATAAATATGTTCTTCCGCCCAAAGGCGATGTACCCAACCGCGTAAGATATACGGTTTCCGGAATAGGAAAGGCATATTTTGAGTTTATAACGGAAAAGAACAGCCGCACGCTGTTTTTTAAGTCGGCTGATACCGAGTGCCGCTTCACGATGGATATCCCGGACGGACTTGAAAATATCACCACAGTTCTGCCGTTTAAGGATCATCCCAAGAGCTTCTTCATGACGACAAAGCAGAACTGTATGCCCTGCGAAGGCTTCTTTACCAAAAAGGGCGAAACGGTCGAGTTCTCGAAGGAGGACACCTTCTGTACGCTTGACTGGGGACGCGTAAACACCCCCTACCGCCTTGTATGGTACTGGGGCAACGGCTCTACTTATGTGACCGATGAAAAGGGCGAGAAGCACACCTTCGGTTTTGAGATAACATGGGGAATAGGCGACGAGAGCAGCGCTACCGAAACGGCTGTTTTCTACGACGGCAAGCTCCATAAATTCGGCGCGGTGGATGTTGATATCTTCCCGAAGCCCGACAAGTACACCGAGCCGTGGCATTTCCGCTCCGAGGACGGACGCTTTGATTTCACCATGACCCCGTTCTACGACCACCACTGCGACACGAACGCTCTCGGACTTCTGCGTATGCATTCGCATCAGGTACACGGCACATGGAACGGCACCGCTGTTCTCGACGACGGCAGAAAAATCGAGATTAAGGATATGTACGCGTTCTGCGAGTATGTCGAAAACAAGTGGTAAAAACGCAAAGGGGGAAACAAAAACGCGGACTGTTTTGTTCGTGACGGCAGCCCGAAAGCTCGAAATTTCGGACGGCTTCGGCGGTGACGGCAATTGACAAGTGCGCAAAAAACGCGGACGGCACGCCGCGCCAAGCTGTGAATTTCCCCGAATGCTCGGAATAAACAACATAAAAGGGGATGTAAAAAAAGCCCAGACCGCAAAAAAGCGGAATTGTCGAACAAAAGCCGATATAAACGGTCAAGAAAACAAAACTGTGGGTAGTCAGGCATTTTCATGTTTAAAATTATATGCTTTTTTGCTCTGAACCAACCTCACCCTCGGAGTACCTTCGTACGCCTTCGGGCAAGCCTTAACCGCCGTAAATACAGCGGTTAAGGTTCGGTTGATTCACTCTGAACATTTTTTTCTATCCCCTAAAAACGGGACTGTAAAAAAACTCAGTTTTTTTACAGTCCCGTTTTTTTGATTGGCAATGCGTTTTTTTCAATCGGCGGCGAGACTCTTTACAGCTGTCAGTCAGCCTTTTGCGTTGACGCGCTTTCGGCTGCCGTGCCGTTTTCGTCCGTCGTGCTGCTTTCTCCCGTGTTCGATTCGTTTCCGGCAGTGCTGCTTTCGGTCGGCTGAACGGCTGTCGGTGTTGATGAAGCCGCTGCCGTCGTAGCCGTTTCGGGAGCGGAGAGCGCTCTGACGGCGCTTATATACTGCGCGCCGTTTTCCTCACGGAAGGTCACCTTTACATATTTGTCCGGCTCGGGGGACGAGAGGTCGCCCGTTTCGCTGTCTTGAAGCCATCTGTCGGAGTTTATAAGCCCTACGGTGGCGGTTACGGAGTTTCCCTTTTTCTCGATGTCAGTTACTTTCGGAGTGTAGATGGGCGTAAGGCTCGTGATGGGGATATAATACGCGTTCTCGGTGGAGTTGTAGGTGAACTCATAGCCGTAGCCCTGAACCGTTGTATGTTCGATAACGCGCTGAGTGCCGAAATAGTGCGTGAACGCCGCTTCGACCTTTGCGGCCGGTATGACGAGCGAGCCTGATTTGTATTCGAATTCGTTCGGGTTTTCCGCGTCGCTGATAACGCTCCACACGGACATTTCCACAAGCTCGCTCATCTCTGCGCCCGTTATATCGTCAAACGGCGCAATGTCAACCGCTGCGGCTGAAATCAGGAGCGAAGCGTATTCGTTATATGTTGCCTGCTTTTTCTTCTCGGAAAGATCGGTTATTTTCCCGACCGCAAAAACGACGCAGCAGACGATACCTATCAGTGCAAAAATAATAATTATAAAACCGGCGGCAAGGCTGCTCTTTTTTCTGCCGTGAACAGCCGGTGCTGCGGACGATGCCGCCGCGTTGTCTGCGGAGGAAGCCTCGGTATTTTCTGCGGAAGGAGCCGTGGCGTTAACGGCTGCGGTGCGGTTTATTTCGTCATTCATATATATTCAGCTCCTTGTTTTTGTCATATTAGGGAACGGCAATAAGACCGTGTGTCAATTTTTATAAGATTTTTGTTGTTACTGTCAGCGCAAGCCGAGATACGGCGACGGGTTGACCCGGTTGCCGTTGAGCCTTACCTCGAAGTGGAGGTGAGGTCCTGTCGCGTAGCCCGTCATACCGACACGGGCTATCGGCTGACCGGCGTACACTTTTTCGCCGGATTTGACCATAAGCGAGCCTGCAAGGCAGTGTGCGTACAGTGTTTGCAGCCCGTTGCCGTGGTCAATTCTTACATAGTAACCGTAGCTTGAATGCGTGCCGGACACGATTACCGTTCCTTCCGCGGCGGCGACTACGAGCTTGCCGAGGCTTGTGCCGCTTGACGAGCCTATGTCGATTCCCGCGTGCAGCTTGCCCCAGCGGTAGCCGTACGGGGAGTTTATGTTCGTTGCGTTTACCGCAGGCCAGATGAACATTCCGCCCTGTGACGGTGTTACGGTGTAGTTTTCGTCAGGCGCGCGCGTGCCGACCTGAACGCGCTTGTCCACCGGCTCTTTGAGGGTTATTCGTGAAAGCTCTTCGCTCGAAACCTTTTTGCCGTCGATGTATGTTACAAGGCTTGTGACCTGATCGGTGCCGTTCGAGCCTTTGAGTACCGTGCGCGAGGAGCCTTTGTACAGTGCGTCCGATTGCAGCTCGACTGTCTTAAACGGTATCGTTTCGGTGGTGACCTCCGTTTTGGTGACCTTGACGGTCAAAAAGCTCTTTGCGTCGCTTACGAGCAGCTTTTCACCGACCGTGAGCGCGTAAGAATATGTGTGTTCGGGGTTCATCGAGATAAGCTCGGACATCGTAAGCCCGTACTTATCTGCGATATATGAGATGCTTTCGCCCTTTTCGACGGTGTGGTACACATTCGCCGAACGGGTGGAGTTGACGGTTTTTGCAAGCGTGAGGGAGTCCCACATAATGTCGGAATTATCGGGGTACAGCCCCTCTACATAGTCGATATTCTGAACGAACGAAACTATTGCGCCGTCGGAGGAGTCGTATTCTTCCAGTATGGAATTAAACACGCGCTTTGCGTCCGCTTCGTTTTTGACGGAACACAAAAATTCGCCGTTAATGTAAATTCCGCAGGCGTTTACAATGTTTGCTTCGGAGTGTTCTATAAGGTTGTCGCACAGAGCGTCCGAGCCTGTGAATTCGTTTATTTTTATAAGCGCGAGCGAAAAGGTGATTTTGGGCAGCATATCGACAGAGTTTTTTGTGTTTTCGCCGCTCAGTCCGAGCCGCTGCTTTGCCTTGTCGCGTGCTTCGAGGTATTCGTTTTCGCCCGAAACATAGCCGAGTATCTCATTTCCGGCGTTGATTTGCAGCGCAACATTCGCGTTCGCGAAAACGCTTATTACGACTATCATCACTGTGAGCGCCGCAGCCGGGACGAAAAGCGACAGCGCAAGACGGAACACGCGCTTGTACTGTTTAAGTCCCTTCCGGAGGTAAAAAGAAAGCAGCTTCGGGAATTCGCGCGGAGTGTGAAAAAGCGTGCCGAACAGGTTTTTCGAGGCTCTGAGAAGTCTGCCCGTGAAATATTTTTCGCCGTCGAGCTGCCCGGAAATGCTCTTTGAAAGATATTTTCCGAACCGGATAACAAGAGAAACGATACATTTTAAGACAAAGAGAACGGGGCGAACCGTCAAAGCCAGCAATATATGCAAAAGCTTTGAGAGGACGGACAGGCAGACCCCGCCGACAGCCTCGGCGAAATCGAGAAAAGATGAAAAAATACCGTCCGTATTCATGGCTGCTGCCCCCCCTTCTTTTTGCCTGTATTATAAAACACAATATTTAAAAGAAGTATAACACAAACGAAGCGGTTTTGCAATTCCAAATATTGACGGACGGTTTTGTCGGTTTTATTCGATTTTTTCTGTTTTTTCGGTCGATTACAGCGAGTTGCCGGTACCCTTTACAAACTGTTCGGCATCGTCGTTCCATTTTTCGTACGCGCTGTCTGTACGCTTATCCGTGAACAGACCCGAATCGGCTAAAAATGTATCGAGAAACGAGGTGACTTTCAGTGCGCCGTTGTGGTTGAGGTGGTCGCCCTGATCCTTGGTGTCGGTCTGCCAGTCGATATTGACCTTGTTGTCGATATTGAGGTCGGTGTATTCGACGGACAGCTCTTCGGCAAATTTCCGTACTGCCGCGTGGCGGTTTTTATTCCAGTTTTTTGCGCTCGGAGTGCTCAGAAAAACGAGTTTTGCGCCGCCTTCGTCACACATCCTTTTCATCTTTTCGGCGTACATTTTGTTCTGCTTCGATATTGCAGCCGGGGAAGCCGCCTTTGTCATGTAGTCCGTGTTCGCTGCGGGCGCGACGGCGTTGGAAAATCTGTACCCCTTGTTAAGCTCCGTTCCCGTTACATCCGTACCGAACGAAAAGTCGCGCAGGCTGAGCGTTTTCCAGCGGTTGTGGTAGCGGAATACCGTGAGCCTTTCCTCGAAAAACATCTCGGCGCCGTCGAGGTACGAGGTGTGGGAGAAAAGCGCATTTGTTTCGAAAATGACGAGCTTCGGTTTTTGCGTTTTGAGCGTCTTTTTCAGGAATTCGAGCGAATAGTATATCCTCTGAGCGGGTGTTGCGCAGACATAGGAGGTTATCCCCGTGTCCTTCCATATTTTGAGCGGAATAACAGAGTGGTACGCTTCGCTGTCGCCTAAAAAGAGGACATCTATCGTGTTCTTCGGCTCTCCGAGGATACCGTTCGCTATCGGATCCTGCTCGCCGTCCGCAGCGCGGTTGCCCTTCGGCTGAACCACCGCCGAAACGCCGAGCAGCAGTATGACGAGAACAAGAGCGAAGGATACGAGCCGGAGCGCGTTTCTGCCGTATTTTTTCATTTTGATCGCACCTCCTTAAAATCCCGCGTACATCGGGTCGACGGGGACATAGCCCGCGCCGTACGCACCGAAAATAACGATATAGAGAATAAGCGAGTAGATAACAGATCGTCTTACGACCACATTTTTTGCGTACAGGCGTTCGTTAACATTTATACCCTTCTCCTGCAAAATGCTCACGGTGAGAATAATTGCAGCCGTGACAGCTGTGATTATCAGATCTTTTGAGTCGACTCCGAGCGCGGGGAGAAGCTCTTTATCGAAAAGCGAAACACCGCCTTTGCCGAAAAGTCCGGTGAACATCGCAAGTCCCGCTCTGAGTCCGTTTGCTCTGAAAAACATCTCGCCGATAACAACGAGAAGGCAGGAGCGGACTATCTGAAACACCTTGTAAAAAGCGTTATCCGGGTTCAGGTGCAAGAGTCCGTTCACTCGCTTCACGGCAGGCGAAATGATACTTCCGCCGAGAATGAGCGCGAAATGATACATCCCGAAGAATATGTAGCTCCACGCCGCGCCGTGCCACAGACCGTTTGAAAGCCACACGCAGAACAGCGCTATCGAGCCTGCAAGGAGCGGTCCGAAGTGGTTTCCGAGCTTTTTTCTCGCCGAGGAGGTGAGCTTTTTCAGGGGCTTTGACATGGTGATGGGGTAGAAAATATAGTCCTTGAACCAAGTGCCGAGCGTTATGTGCCACCTCTGCCAAAACTCCGAGATGGTCTTTGAGAAAAACGGGTGGCGGAAGTTTTCGGGCATTTCAACGTCGAAAATCCTTCCGATTCCCACGACTGCGTCCATCGTGCCGGAAAAATCCGCGTAGAGCTGCAAAGTGTAGAGTACGGCACCGAAAAAGATGACCGCGCCGCTGTACTTATCGTAGTTGTTGAATATCTCTTTTACCGCCGGGTTCAGCCTGTCGGCAATGACGAGCTTTTTCATGAAGCCGTACAGAATACGCTGAACGCCCAGCGCAAGGTCGTCATACTTTATCTGTTTTACATTCCAAAGAGCGTCTGCCGTCTGCGAGTACCTGCAAATCGGTCCCTCGACTATCTGCGGAAAGAATGAGATGAACAGAGCGAGCCTGAAAATATTCTCGTCCGCTTTTACCGTTCCTCTGTACACATCCGTAATGTAGGAGAGCGCCTGCAAGGAGAAGAAGGAAAGTCCGATGGGAATGAACATTTTCGGAATTTCGAACGATGCCGAAATGTGAAACAGCCCCAATAAGCTGTTTATGTTCGAAACGAAAAACGGCGTGTATTTGAGAGTTATCAGAACGCCGATATGCAGCACTGCGGCAAAGAAAAGGACGCATTGCATTTTTTTGCGGTACTTTGTTTTCAGTGCCTTTTTTTCGTCCCTGTTTTCAGCCGGAAGCGCCTTCACCGCGGCGGAGCTTTCGCTTTTTATTTTTTCGAGCCACAAGCCGAACCAGTGCATGGACATTACCGTCAGCAGCAGATAGATAATGAGCTTTCCGCTTATGAACCAGAAAAACACAAGGCTGACTGCGAGAAGCGTGTATTTCTTTGCCCTTTGCGGCATAACAAGGTACAAAAGAATGCTTACGGGGAGAAAAACCAGCAGAAACGCAATCGAGAAGTAAGAGGTCATTGCCGAAAATCTGCCGGCGAGCAAAACGGAGGAAAGACTCATTTTAATCCTCCTCTTGAAGTCTTTCTATAAGTGCGGAAATTGCTTTTACGGAATTGAAATTGTCGGGGATAATATCGACCGCCGGGATCGTCACATCGAAGGTGTCTTCAAGCTCCGCTATGAGCGAGATTATCGAGAGCGAGTCGAGAAGGTGGGCATCGATAAGATCGGTACGGTTTTTGTAGTCGATGTCGGGGTTGATGTCCTGTAAAATATCAATAATTTTGTCCATTTTTATAGATCCTTTCTCTGTTCCTGTTTTTTATATCATCGGCAGACGGGTTAATTTTTTTCGCTTGCCGGGATTGGAAATGTTATTCTATGCGGCTTCACCGAGGGGAATGCAGTCGCGCGGCTCTTCCGGAACGCGGCTATATTATTTCACCCGGGGTGTTAAGCGGAGAGGTTTCAAACGCTTTTCGCACGCAGACGGCGTTTTGTCCGTCCCATAAGTAGACGGCAGGCAGCTCGCGGCTCAAAAAGAGCGAGATCCCCTCTGTCGGGCAATATGCGCCGGTGTTGTGAAAGCATATCACATCGCCGGGCTTTACTGCGGGTAAAGATGCGTTTTTGAGGATGATATCGTTCATACTGCAAAGTGCGCCGCAGATATTGTATTTGTTTGCAGGCGGTTCGTTTTCTTTGCCGTACACTTCAAAAACGGGTGTCCGCATTGCCATCTGCTGACCGAAATACACCATTTGGTGCATTCCGCCGTTCGTTATCGCGTAGTTAAGACCCTTATTGCGCTTTATATCCTCTATTCGCGTGTAGTAGCTGCCGCAGGAGGCTGCGATGCTTCTGCCGATTTCGAGCGTTATTTCGGGTATGTCGTCAAGCTCGCTTAACAGCTGTGAAAACTGCGAAAGAAAATCGCTTTCGTCAAAAGCTTCGTCGGCGAAATACACGACGGGGAAGCCCGTCCCGTATTCGAGGGTGCGCATTTTTTCTCCGTATATATCGCGTGCCTTGCAGAAAACGGTGTGCATCATGGTAAGCTCGCGCCGCACCTTTTTTATTGAGGTCTTTTGCGTGCCCGAGAAAAATTGCAGTCCGCAAAAGTCAAGTAAAGCAAAATTCTCATCCGTCAGTGCCGCGAGTGCGTCCGCTTCGTCCATGCCGAATTGGCTGTCGTTTGTTATTCTCAAAAGCACTTTGATGTGTTTGCCGTATTTCTTGGCGAGGGACGAAAGAAGCACGAGCTGCGAAGCACTTTCGGCGGTGTAGACCCTTTCTCCGTTTCCCCCGGCGAGTTCTTCGATGTTCCGTGGGTCTTTGTAAAGTCCCGATATCACGGTCTTTTCGGGCATAACGCCGAGCCTGCCGCATATACGAGATTCGCCCGGTGAGCATATTTCGAAGCGGTCGACTTCGTTTAACAGCTCCTTTACAATAAATGTGTTGGCTTTTACTGCGTAGCAGAGCCTCACGCGCGGGGGGAGGGAAGCTCTCAGAAATGCAATTCGTTTTTTCAGCTCCGCCGTGTCAAAGACATAAAAAGAGGAGCCGGTTGTCTTGATTATTTCATTGATCGTCACTGTCGGTCCCCCTTGAATTCCGCAAGCTTTTTGCGGTCGGTTTTGCCGTTTTTCGTCAGCGGAAATTCATCTATTCTGAACAGCATCCCCGGCACCATGAACGCAGGCAGCTTTTGCGAGAGCCGCTTGTGAAGCTCGTCTTTTTCCGCAGTGCCGACATAAAAGCCCTTTAATCTCGAATGCTTTTCGTCAAAGATACAGCAGAAGCGTTCAACTCCGTTTTCCTCCGCTGCCATACGCTCTATTTCTTCAAGCTCTATGCGGTGACCCATGTATTTTATCTGAAAATCGCGCCGTCCGCAGAAGTACAGCTCGCCGTTTTCGCCGTATTTCCCGAGGTCGCCCGTGCGGTATATCCGCTCGGGGTAATATGGGTTCAGAGGATTCTGTGTGAAGTGCTTTTCGTTTTGCTCCGGGCAGCCGTAGTAGCCGAGCGCAAGGCAGGAACCCCTGACGCATATTTCGCCCGGTGTGCCGGTGCTTGTTATCTCCTTGTCGTTTTCGTCAAGCAGGAAAACATCTTCGTTTGTAAACGGTGTACCGATTGGAATTCCGCCGGAATAGTCGCGCTCCGGGGAGAGAATATGGTATGTGCAGTTGCAGGTTATCTCGGTAGGGCCGTACAAATTGACATAGACGGCGTCAGGCAAGTGCTTTTTGAATTCTCTGAGCGCCCGTAAGGGCATCACTTCGCCGCTGAAAAGTATCTTCCTTACGGTTTTCGGCGTTCTGTAATCAAGACAGTGGAAGGTCGTTATAAGGCACAGTGCCGAAACCGCCCATATCATGACGGTGGCATTGTTGTCGCACAAAAAGTCCGTGAGCTTTACGGGAGCCGAGAACAACTCGCGCGGAACAATAAGAAGCTGCGCGCCCGTCTTTAATGCGGAGTAGATGTCCTTTACCGAAACATCGAAATCGAAGGGAGCCTGATTCGCGATAATATCGTTTTCGTCAATCCCGAAAGTGTCGGTAAAGCAGTCGATAAAATCAATTACGCTTTTGTGAGAAACGACTATGCCCTTCGGTGTCCCCGTCGAGCCAGAGGTGAAGTTGATATATAACGGGTCGGTGTCGGTATGCGTTTCTTCCCTCTCGGCAAGTTTTTCTTCGTCGGGAGCCGCTGCGAAAAGCTCATCACAGGTCAGAATGCGGCTGCGCGTAAAAATTTCCGCGGCGTGCCGCTTTAATTCGTCCGTTGTGATAATGACGGCGGGGGAGAGAACATCATATATTTGACACAGGCGCATATCGGGCAGCTCGGGGTTTAACGAGCAGTAAAAACAGCCTGCAAATACCGCGCCCATAAACGACGGAATCGCAGCGGTGCATTTTCCCATGTAAACGCCTATGGGGGAATGCGGCTTTACCAGTGATGCGATTGCCGCGCCTGCCGAGCGGCTTTTTGCGAGAAGCTCTTTGTATGTAAGTTTTTCGGTGCCGTCGTTTACCGCAGTTTTATCCGGAAAACGAGCTGCTGCCGAAAAGAGATATCGTAAAATATCAGTCTGCATTTTTATTGCCTTCCGAGCGTTTATTTTTTGTTTTTTCGCTCGACTAAATAATACCAAATCCGCGTTTAAGTTATCTCCGTAAAGCTGCATCAAAAATGTCACAGAAGTGTCAAAATCTTTGTGAAGCCGTTAACATAATTACGGGAATGAAATTTTGCTCCCGAAAACGGCTTTACGGAGTATTTGCGCACCGAAAAATGAACAAAAAACGGTATAACCGCAGGTTTTTCGGGCTAAAAAAAATCTGCCGGACAGTGTTTTTTTTGTGAACCTCCGTTATTGACTTCAAAAAAATAAAAAAATACCGCCGTTTTTCTCTCCAATCGGCGGAGGAACGAAAAAACGGCGGCAAAAATGCCGGTATATTGCGGTATTTTATAAGAATATTAAGATTTGTTTATTTTAGTTTTTCAAAAATTTTACGGCAAACACGGCGCCGTTGTCGTTATACGCGGTAATCGTTCCGCCGTGCAGCTTTACAAGCTCTCGCGCGAGCGACAGACCGAGTCCGGTGCTGCCGTTTTCACCCGTATAAAAGCGTTCGAAAATATGCGGCAGGTCGTTTTCCGCAATGCCGTCGCCGTCGTCGTGGAATTTTATCATAACAAACCGACTGTACGGCGTGCAGGTTATTTTCACCTCTGTTTTGCAGTGGCGGACTGCGTTTGACAGAATGTTTGTGAACACCCGTTCGAGCATATCCTCGTCGCCGTTTATGTAGACCGGGCTTTCGGGCAGTATCGGCACGATATTGATACCGCGCTGCTTCATAAGAGGTTCGCAGGTGCGGATGCTGTCGTAGAGAACCTCGCGTATGTCCGTTCGCGTCATGACTGGTTTAAGGCTGTGCAGGTCTATTTTTGAAAGAGAGAGAAGCTCGTTTACTATCTGCGCCATGCGGTCGCTCTCCTGCAAAATGACCTCTGCCGCCTGCTTCGGCTCGGTAACTCCGGTCTGTATTCCCTCGGCGTAGCCCTGCACGGTCATGAGAGGCGTTTTTAATTCGTGCGAGGTGTTCTGAAAAAATCTGCGCTGCGTTTCCTGCGACAGCTCTATCTTTTTTGCGAGAATATACCCCGGAACGCTCATCACGCTCGAAACTGCGGCGAAGAAGAACAGCAGGATATAGTTTATCGACTTTGTATAGTTGAGAATGCGGTTGAGGTTTATGTACATTATATACACCTGATAGCCCTCGTCCGGCATATACTCGGTGTATTTCGCGAAAACATATTTTCCCGTTTTTGTCTTGTACTCGCATACCGTATTTTCCGTGACTGAATTTTTTTCGATATAGCTTATTATTTCGTGTTCCTCGCGGTTTTTATCCGGCTTAGGCTGATTGAACTGAAAGCCGCCGGAGCTATTTTCGGGAAAGCCGTTGGCGGGGGCATCCGGCTCGTACGGGAAAAAGAGGACATCTCCGCTCATGGATTCCTCCGCGTATTCCGGGAAGTCCTCGGAGTCGCCCAGTAGGTAGTCGTTGAGCGCACCTGCGTACGACAGCTCGCTCTGCAAGGCTGTGTACGCTTCTTTTTTGTAGTGGTGCGGGACAAGAAAGACAAGTATCATCTCGCAGACCGCAAGCAGTAAAAATACCGACAGCCACACGGTGAACACGATTTTGAGCTTTATGTGCTTCATTTTTTGTCACCCGAATTGTCAAGCTTATAGCCGAAGCCCCACACCGTCTGAATGCTCACGCTGCTGCCTGCCGAGAGCAGCTTTTTTCTCAGTCGCCGCATGGTTTCGTCCGTGACGCGTGTTTCAACTTCCGTTTCGTAGCCCCATATCGCTTCGAGCAGCTCTTTTCGCGAGAATGCCTTGTCGGGGTCGGCCATCATATATATGAGCATTTTGAATTCCGTTTGGGTCAGCTCCACGCGCTTATCTTTACAGGTGACGGTGTTCGAGCCTGCCTTGTAGACGAGATTGCCGAACTGCATATCGCTGCTGTCGGTATATTTCGAGGACTTTCTGTTCATCTCCATTCTGCGCAGCAGCGAGCGCACATGCATGAGAAGCTCGGTGGGGCGGAAGGGCTTTACGAGATAATCGTCGCCGCCTATCGTAATGCCCTGAACATAGTCGAGGTCGGAGTCGCGCGCCGAGAGTATTATAATAGGTATATCGGTTTTCTCGCGGAGAATGCGGCATACCGCCAAGCCGTCCGTGCCGGGCATCATTATGTCGAGAATGACGAGATCAGCCGATTTTTTGCGAAACGCTTCGAGCAGCTTGTCGCCCGTTTCAAACGCTTCTACCGAGTAGCCGTCGCTTTCGAGAAAGTTTTTTATAAGCTCGCGGATGTTTTTTTCATCGTCCGCTATGTATATCAGATGCTTCATTTTTTTGCATCACCTGCTTTTCGGGTTATTGCAGCCGGGTAAAATGTACCCCGCGCCGGTTTACATCCACTTTTTTCTTTTAAATATTATCACCCATATTATGCATACGGCAGCACTTACCGTTATGACGAACGGGTAGCCGAGATCCCACTCAAATTCCGGCATTTTGACATTCATTCCGTACCACCCGGCTATAAGCGACAGCGGCAGCAGAATGGAAGTGACCATTGTAAAGGTTTTCATTACATCGTTTTGCTCAACGCTTATCTGCGCGAGGTAGGCATCCCTTACATGGGAGATATATTCGCTCAGTTCATCGATAAGAGTGTTGAAGCGCTCGGCGCGGTTGCGGAGAATTTCGAAGTATTTAAGCATTTCAGGCTCAATGAGTCCGTTTTCGTTTCCGCATATCCCGTCGAAAATAAAACCGAGCTGCCCGTAATATTTTTTCATTTTCGTTATCTCGCTGCGGAGAAAAGAAAGCTCCGCTTTTTGGCTGCGGTCGGTGCCGTTTTCTATTCTGCCGTCGAGAACGGACGCTTTGTTTTCAAGCGCTTCTATCCTGTCCGTGCTGCCCGAAAGCATGTCGCGGAAGAACAAGCGCAGGCAGTTGCCGTTTGAGCCGCTCTCGGTAAAAAGCTCGTTTACGGTGTTGAGTGAGTGTTCGTTTTCGCAGATGAAAAATATATCTTCGCTGTCAAGATAGATGAGTATCTGCGCCGGTTCGTTCGAAAGGTCCGAGGTGTCGTACCAGTCAAATGCGATAAGACTGTACTTGTCGAAGCTCTCGAAGGTTTCCGTTCGTCCGAAGCCTATATATTCCACGATGTCGGTTTTTATATATTGTGCGTATTTTTCCGTTTCGCTTGCAAGAAATACTTTTTGCATTATGTTTTTCTCTCCCTAAAAAAGGACTTGTCCCCGTTTTGATGATGTGCCTTTACACTTTTTTCAGCTTTGATTTCGAACGGTATATGACCGCAGAATCGGTAGCGCCTGCGGCGGTGAGTACGATAGTATTATTTTTTCTTTTGAGCTTTACATTTCTGAAAACATAAACGCAGTCGGCGGCTTCTTCACAGCTTGCGGACGGATATTTTTTGCCGTTTACCGTGAGCACAGCGCCCGGGGCATTCGTGTAGCAGCGGATATCGATACTCTTTTTGTCGGTCATGGTGCTTTGGGCGGAGCAGAGCTTCACAAAGCCCTCCGCCGAGAAATGCGCCTTGTAGAACCAAAACGCGTCCTTCGTGTCCTGACGGTCGAACGACACAAGACCGTTTCTGCCCGAGGTGCTGCCGCTGTCGGCAAGCGCACCTGCGAAGCAGCCGAAAACGCCCTTTTTCGCCGCAAAATGCTGCCAGAATTTCTCGTGCCACATTGCAAAAAACTCCTGCGAACAGTCGGCTCGCGAAGCGTGGTCGGAGTGACGCTCGAAAAAGCCCTCCGGAGGTTCGGCGAAAACGGCTGTGTGACGCATACGCCTGTTTGCTATGAAGCCGTCGAAGCGGTTTCCGAGCTCAGAAAATTTGTCGGGCGGTGTGTTTGCCGCAACCGTGACCGCCACAACATCGGGGACTGCATCGGCTACGCATTCCTCCTCGGGGAAGGATGCCGCGCCCGCAGTGAAAACTCCGCCTGCCGCCGTCTTTATTGCGGTGCAGAAATCTTCAAGACTGTCTTTTTCGCCGCTGTCGAGTCCCGCGAAAACGAAGCTCGGATGATGTGCAAGGCTCTGTGCAACGGCGCCCGTCTGTGTATCGTCAAGTGCGAAAATACGGGTGAAGTCCACCCACGCGATAACGCCGTCTTTGTCGCATTCCGTCAAAAAAGCGTCAATGCCGGGGCAGACCGCGATCTTGACGCAGTTCGCGTCCAGCAGATTGAAAAGCTCGGTATCGTCCGGTGTGCGTGCATTGCCGTCGGCCACAATGCCGTTTAAGGGCAGCTTGACTGAATTGAGCGTCAAAAAGCCGTCGTTGAAGGCTATTTTTCGCACGCCGAAAACCGCCTCGGCACTGTCGAGAATTTTGCAGTCGCGCACGATCTCCGCCCGTATCGTATACAGCGGCGACTGGTGTTGACCGTTCCAAAAGAGCACTTCCTCCGGCGTGAAAATACAGGTCGGGGAAGTGGGCTTGCAGGTTTTTACCTTTTCCGTTCCGTCGGGCGAAATGAGTGTGCAGCGCAGAACATCGTAGTTGTTCGGGTTTACTATATGTGCGGTGAGTATGATGTTTACGGCGGCATCCGAAAGGGGAGAGCTGCCGTTTTCGGAAACGGCGGCGGAAACGGTTATGCCGCAGTCGCCGCGCAGCGAGGTTTCGAAATACGAATCCGCCGTCACGAACGAGCAGACCTTGCCGAAGTATATTTCTTCGCCGGGAAGCGGCGTCAGTTCTATTTCGAGCTCATGTGTTTTTCCGTCCGCAAGGGGCGTGATGTCAAGGCGCAGCGGTGCAAAAATACCGTTTTTGTCGGCAAGCACTTCACCTTCGGCGCATACGGTCGTTTTTGCCGCCGAGTACATGATTTCAATAAAGGCTTTACCGCCGGTTTCCGGCGCTTCAACGCACACCGGGAGCTTTATCACGGCGCGGCTGAGTTTTTCTGCGGAGAAGGGCAGAGTTATCTGCTTTTCGTATTTTTCGCCTTTTTCGGGAAAGGCTGTGAGAGTTATATCCCTTTGTATCTCCTGTTTATCGGTCATTCCTGCCTGTACCTCCTTCGTCCGCCGTGTTTTCGTTCAGCAGCAGTTTATATATATCGCCCTTTTTCGCACCCGTTTCTTTTGCGGCGCGTTTCGCGGCTTCGTTTTTGCTCAGTCCGCCGGTGATGTACCGGCGCGCAAGCTCGACCGGGTCGGGAGCGGTTTCGGCAGCCTCCTCGGCAAGCTGAGCTTCGCTTTTTGCTTCGACTATAATGACATATTCGCCTTTCAGCTTTACACCGTCATACTTGCCGTCGACCTCTGCGAGAGTGGTAAACTCCGCACTCTCGTGAATTTTCGTAAGCTCTTTGATAATGGCTATGTTCCTGTCGCCGAGGGCGGTGTGCAGGTCGCGGAGCGTGTCGGCGAGCTTATGCGGCGCTTCGTAGAACACCATGGTCTTTTTTTCGGTCTTTATTTCTTCAAGGTGTTCGCGGCGCTTCGGCTTGTTGACGGTGAGAAAGCCCTCAAACGAAAACCGCGCCACATTCAGTCCCGAAACGGCAAGGGCGGTTATCACCGCGCTCGGTCCCGGTACGGCTGCGACCTCTATTCCGTTTTCGCGGCACAGCTTTACAAGGTCCTGTCCGGGGTCGGAAATTACCGGCATTCCGGCGTCGGTCACGAGCGCGCACGACTTGCCCGAGAGGAGCATTTCGAGAATGGTTTCTCCCTTTTCGGCGCGGTTGTGCTCGTGGTAGCTTATGAGCTTGTTTTTTATTTCAAATCTGTTTAAGAGCTTTATCGTGACGCGTGTGTCCTCGGCTGCGATAAAATCGACTGACGCGAGAGTTTCGAGTGCGCGCGGCGACATATCGCCGAGATTTCCTATCGGTGTCCCGACAACATACAGTATTCCCGACATTTTCAATTCTCCTGTTTTTGAGTATCTTTCTTGTATGTGCCGATTATTTTAAGCATATCGGCGCTTGACGAGCCGTCGTCATTTTCTATGTACAGAGTGTTTTCGACAATAAGACCGGGCTTGCGTCCTTTTTTGCCTTCGAGTAAAAACAGCCACGGAGCTTTGCCGGGGCGCTGCGCGACAAAACGAAGCCTTTTCGGCTCGAGCCTGTTTTCGCGCATGGCGCACATTGCGTCCGTCAGCCGCTCGGGGCGCAGACAGATACAAAAGCTGCCGCCGAACCTCAAAAGCTCGCTTGCGGCGCGGCACAGTCCGTTGAAGGTGAGCTGCGTTTCGTGCCGTGCGGTCTTGTCCGCCGCCGAGGAGCTGAGAATGCCGCTCCCGGCAGGCGTGTAGGGCGGGTTCATGCAGACGGTGTCAAACGCACCGAACGGAAGAACGCCTTTGAGCTGTGTGAGGTCGCCTTCGGTGAGCATGAGCCTGTTTTCGAGTCCGTTTAATTCGATGCTGCGCCGAAGCTGAGAGCAGGCAAGCGGCTGAATTTCGACCGCGTGAACCTCGTTTACCCCTTCGCGCAGCCAATAAAACGGGATTATTCCGCAGCCCGTGCCGAAATCGACGCACGCGGCGTTTCTTTTCGGCATTGAAAACGCCGCCAACAGCAGCGCGTCCGTGCCGAAGGTATGGGCAGGGGACACGATAAGCCGAAGGCGGTCGTCTATGTATTCGATATGTTCGTCCGCGCGGTTATACACGGCTCTTTTTGAGAATTATGGCAACAACGGTAACTGCCGCGCCGGAAAGAACGAGAATAATTATGCCGACAACCATTTTTGCGGTTACCGCGCCGCCGGACGCATCGTTGTTGTCGTATACATTGTAGGTCGTGCTTTCGCCCGAAATGACGGGTACGGTGACTCTCTCGGGCGGAACATATGTAAATGTTGTAGGCTCCTCCGTTTCAGCCTCGGTGAAGGTCGCGGGATCGGAACGGGAGGGCGTATAGGGCGCACGGGTGGGCGCTTCCGTCACAGGCTCGGTGGGCGCTGCGGTGGGTGCTTCCGTGGGAGCCTCGGTAGGGGCTTCCGTTTTGGGCTCGGTGGTCGTCGGAACGGTGGTCGTTTCCCCCGCGAGAATAGCCTTTATGGCGGCTATGATGTCGCCGTTAAGTATTTCGTCGATGTTTATCGAGCCGCTGAAAATCTTGTCGCCGAGCACCTGACGAAGCGCGTCAAGTATCTGGTCGACATTGTACGAGTTGCCCAGACGCTCGCGTATCGCCTTGATAAGCTGCGAGAGATTTCCGAGTCCTACGGAGGTTCCGTTGCCGCCGTTGTTTAGCAGTCCGCCCAAAATCTCCTTGAACTTGTCCTGATCTACAACGCCTTCAAGCAGTCCGGCGTAATAATTGTCGTCGGTATTGTTATTTGCCGCAAGAACGGTGGGCGCCGCAACCGACAAAATAATGAGAGAAGCGAGCATGGCGGCCATTACTTTTACTTTTTTCATCGAGTTTTCACCTGCAAATTTTGTTTTTAAACGATACGGCTTTATAATACATCGTTATGAGCAAAAAGTCAATCGGAAAATAACGGCACATACCGCCTGCGTTTAGTCTTATTTGCGGCGGAAAAATCAGCCGTACATATCCGACGGGCGGAGTGTGCGCAAAAGCTATTTACCGCAACGGACCTCGGCGTTTTTCAGTACGACCGCGGCGTACGATGCAAAACCGTGGCAGCGGCTTGCGCTGCCCTTCATGTGTTCCCAAAGCGTGCCGGTCTGCTCCGCCATCGGCAGGAACAGCTTTTTCGCTTCGTTTTCGACTTTATCATAAAGCCCTTCGTTTAAAAGCAACTGAATTCTGAGGTAGTTTCCTATAAAAACATTTGAGGGGCGTACTTCGGGATATACATCCGGCTTTCTCTCCGGACCGAAATCCTCTGTAAGGCGCTTCCACAGCTCCGGATAGCGCTCTTTTGCCGCGACGCCGAAAAAGAAGGCGTAATACTGGTTCGTTTCCGAGATGTTGTCCGTTTTTGTGAGTACACCGTCACGGTACACATCGTTGTCCCTGAAAAACTCGCCGTTCCAGCTTTCTTCTCTTATCACTTCGCGCAGATGCTCCGCTTTTGCGAGGAAGCTGCCATCATCGTACATCTTGCCGAGTGCGTCCAAAAATGCGGAGTAGAGCATATTTGTGGGGTAGTTTATGTCCTGCGTGAAATCGTTTGCGTCCGACCACTCGACAAACACCCAGCTTTCGAGCTTTTCGAGAAGTCCCTTTTCGTTCTCGAATTTTTCGAGGTATTCCGCGAGTGCGCGGAGTCTGTTTTCGGCGCGCGCGGCAATTTCTTTTCCGCCCGGGCAGGGCAGTCTGTCGAAGATCTCGATTGCGAACCACATCGCCCAGTTCGGTATGAAAACCCCGTCGTAGTGGTCGGCAGGATAGCACATCGGCAGCATTCCGCCGGGGATATTTTCAAACTTGTCCGCCATGAGATAGTTTTCAAGGAACGCATCCTCGACTCTGTTTTCGCCGGTGAGAAAACGCTCCGTACGCGCGGTGAAAAAGCTGTCGCAAAGCCACCCGGCACGCTCGCGTGAGGGGCAGTCCATGAAGATATCGGTCGCGCACTGACGGAAGGTGTTAACAGCGGCATTATAAATTTTCTGCAATTTTTCATTTTTCGATGAAGGCGCGTTGACTATATATTTTTCCGGCATTTCCTCGCAGTAGAGCGACAGGTTCGTAATAAGCGTCGGCGCGTACATCGAAACGATCGCCGCGTATTTGAAGGTGTACGGCTCAAAGGAAACAAGGTCGTAGCTGCGTCCGCCTTGAACACTCCACTGAACGAGTGAAACGCACCCGTCCGCGCCCGGCTCGGGTACGCCGTTTTCGCCGAGCATTTCGCCGAAAATAACATAGAGCGAGGTGTCGTGCTGTGCGGTTATGCTGAGTCTTATATAACCGGTCTTGTTTTTGGCCATCTCGAAAACGGAAAAACAGTTCACTCCCAATTCCACCGAACCGGCGGGCAAAACTTCGTTTTCGAGTACATTCGGAGTGTAGGCGAACATCTCGTTTACGGGGTTTGCTTCGAGCTTTTCCGGCGTGTAGCCTTTGAGCTTTTCACCTATGTTCGTATAGCTGCGGTTGTCGTATTTTCGGACTTTGTCGGTCTTTAACGGGAGGAGTATTCCCTTTGATATCAGCTTGTCCGCTTTTACTTCATTATAATCGCAGTACGGTACTGTCCGGGTAATGAAGTGCTTGTTGCCGCACTCTTCAAGGGGGACGCTCTTAAATGGGTCGTGTGTACCGTTTACGAAGCCGTCGTACCACGCGTCAAGGACATAGCACTCCGAAAACGGACGCTGGAACGAGTATCTCATCACTCTTTGAAGCCGTCCGTTGTACCGTGTCGTTTCAAAGTCTTTTTCTCCGGTGGCGTATATTATCTCGCCGTTTGCTTCTATTTCCGCACACAGAAAAGACGGCTCGTCCAAGAGATAAAAGCTGTTTGAGTTGTACCCGGCGGCAATTATCGCAACGGTGTTTTTCTTCTCGTTAAGAAGATGCGAAAGGGTGTATTCGTCAACTCTGTAAAAACCGTGTGCGGCGCGTGCCGGACCTGCTGCGAAAAATGAGCCGTTGACAAAAATCTGATATCTCGAACTTGCGGCGATTCTTATTTTTGCGTCCGCTTTTTCGGGGATAAAGCCTCTGAATATAAGCGAAACATTCATTTCTTTTTGCCTGTCCTTTTCCCACACGGGACGGGCAAGAGTAAAATCAAAAGCAGATGAAAAAGGCATTTTTTTTGTTCTCCTCCTCGGTTAGTGAAACTATTTTAGTATACTTTCGTGAAAAATTCAAGCCGCCGCACCGTATCTTTTTGGGCAAAAATACCGAATAGCACCCTATATATAAATAAATAATAATTCATACTTGATTTTCGCAAAACCGTAATATATACTATTTATACCGATAATGGGATTTTGAGGGCGAAATGAGAATAAAAATCTCCTGCGCAGGTAAAAATGCTGCCGGATATTTTGCCCGTGCGCATGAAGAACGGAGGCATAATGAAAAAGTCCGAAAAAGCGGCTCTCGCGGTCGAGCTTCTGAAAAAAGAATATCCCGAAGCCGTGTGTTCGCTCACCGAAACCGAGCCGTTCAGGCTTTTGGTTGCCGTCCGTCTTTCCGCGCAGTGTACCGATAAACGGGTAAACGAAGTGACTCCGGCGCTTTTCGAGCGGTTCCCGACCGTTGAAGATATGGCAAACGCCGATGTACGGGAGGTTGAGGAGCTTATAAGGTCCTGCGGCTTCTATCATGCAAAGGCGCGCGACATTGTGGAATGCGCAAAGGAGCTGCTCGGCCGCTTCGGCGGAGTTATCCCGGACGATATAGACGAGCTTGTGACGCTTCCCGGTGTGGGCAGGAAAACCGCCAATTTACTTGTCGGCGACCTGTACGGGAAGCACGCCGTTGTGTGCGATACGCACTTTATCCGCATAATGCGCAGACTCGGCTTCACCGATACCGACGATCCCCTTAAAACGGAAAAAACGATGCGTCCGCTTCTGCCGCCCGACGAGAGCGGCGATTTCTGCCACAGGTGCGTCCTGCACGGCAGAGCCGTCTGCAAGGCGCGCGGTGAAAAGTGCGGACAATGCGTACTTAAAGAGATTTGCAGCGAATATAAAAATAAAAGCGTATCCGCCGGGAAACAGGGCGGAAAAACAAAAACCGAAAGGAAGAAAAAACTTAATGTCACTGCTTAAAAAACTGTTTGGCGACTATTCGAAAAAAGAGATAAAGCGAAACGAGCCGACGGTAAAAAAAGTGCTCGCACTTGACGAAACAATGTCGAAGCTCACGGACGAGGAGCTTAAAGCCAAAACTCAGGAGTTCAAAGACCGTCTTAAAAACGGTGAAACAACGGACGATATTCTCCCCGAGGCGTTTGCCGTATGCCGCGAGGCTGCGTGGCGTGTTCTCAACATGAAGCACTTCCCGGTGCAGGTCGCCGGCGGCATAGTCCTTCATCAGGGCAGAATCGCCGAAATGAAAACGGGCGAAGGCAAAACGCTTGTCGCAACGCTTCCGGCTTATCTCAACGCACTCACGGGCGAGGGCGTTCACATTGTCACGGTTAACGACTACCTTGCAAAGCGCGACTCCGAGTGGATGGGCAAGGTGTTCCGTTTCCTGGGTCTTACCGTCGGACTTATCATTCATGAAAAATCGAATGCCGAGAGAAAAGAAGCGTACGCTGCCGACATAACATACGGCACCAACAACGAGATGGGCTTCGATTACCTGCGTGATAACATGGTCACCTACAAGGAGAACCGTGTTCAGCGCGGCCATGCCTACGCGATAGTGGACGAGGTCGACTCCATTCTTATTGATGAAGCGCGTACACCTCTTATTATTTCCGGACACGGCGACAAATCGTCCGACCTTTACAAAATTGCCGACGAATTTGCAAAGCGTCTTAAAGCAAAGCGTATAACAGAGCTTGATGCGAAGAAAGATATAGAGGACATCATTGACCCCGACACCGATTATATTATCGACGAAAAGGCAAAAACCGCAACGCTTACCAAAAGGGGTATCGCCGCAGCCGAGGATTTCTTCGGTGTCGATAACCTCATGGACGCGGAAAATCTGAATATCCAGCACCATGTCAATCAGGCTATTAAGGCAAGGGGCGTTATGCGCCGCGATATCGACTATGTCGTAAAGGACGGCGAGGTGCTTATTGTCGACGAGTTCACCGGACGAATTATGCTCGGCAGACGCTACAATGAAGGGCTTCATCAGGCGATAGAAGCAAAAGAGGGCGTAAATGTCCGTCAGGAATCCAAAACGCTCGCCACCATCACCTTCCAGAATTACTTCCGACTTTACAAAAAGCTCTCCGGTATGACCGGTACTGCAATGACCGAGAGCGAGGAATTCAACGAGATATATTCGCTCGATGTCGTCGAGATACCCACGAATAAGCCCATGATCCGTCACGACTGGGACGATGTCATGTACAAGACCGAAAAGGGTAAGTTCGCGGCGATAATAGAGCAGGTAAGACAGTGCCACGAAAAGGGGCAGCCCGTTCTCGTAGGTACCGTAAGCATCGAAAAGTCCGAGCAGCTATCCGGCGCTCTTAAACGCGCAGGCATAAAGCATGAGGTTCTCAACGCCAAGCAGCACGAGCGCGAAGCGGAAATAGTAGCGCAGGCAGGTAAGTTCGGCGCGGTTACTATCGCGACCAACATGGCAGGACGCGGAACCGATATTATCCTCGGCGGCAACGCCGAATATATGGCAAAGGCGCAGATGCGCAAAATGCAGATACCCGAGGAGCTTATCGTGGAAGCCACCGGCTTCTCCGAAACGGACGATGAAGCTATCATCGAAGCGAGAAAGACCTTTGCCGCTCTCGAATCACAGTACAAGGAGGAGCTTGCGGACGAAGCCGACAAGGTACGCAAGGCAGGCGGTCTGTTCATCCTCGGTACGGTTCGCCACGAGTCAAGACGAATAGACAACCAGCTGCGAGGACGCGCCGGCAGACAGGGCGACCCGGGCGAGAGCCGCTTCTATCTCTCGGCGGAGGACGATATCATGCGTCTTTTCGCCGGCGACAAGTTCTACCGGACTCTTGATATGTTCAAGGTCGCGGACGATATGGCAATCGAAGCAAAGCTGTTTTCGAGCAGTATAGAGATGGCGCAGAGGCGTGTTGAATCCAATAACTTCGCGATAAGAAAGAATGTTCTTCAATACGACGATGTTATGAACAAGCAGCGTGAAATTATATACGGTCAGCGCAATCAGGTGCTTGACGGCGTTGATATGGACGCGACCATCCGCAAGATGATAAAGGAGTCGATCTCCGACGCGGTCGAGTTCTACTGCCCGTCCTCGCACCATAAAAACGACTGGAATATCGCCGGACTTACGGGTAAATACCAGTGGCTCCTCGGCGACGACACCGAGCTGCCCGATACCGAGAAGTCGAGCGAAATTTGCAGCTTCATGACCGACCGCGCAATAGGCATACTCGACGCAAAAACGGCGGAGTACGGCAGCGAAACCATGAAGGAGCTTGAACACAAAATACTTATCTATAATGTCGATGTCAACTGGATGGATCACATCGATGCTATGGATCAGCTCAAACGCTCCATAGGACTTCGCGCCTATGCCCAGCAGGATCCCGTGGTCGCATTCCGTCAGGAGGGCTACGATATGTTCGACGAGATGACGATGTCCATCCGCGAGGGTACGGTCAAGACGATACTTACCGCCGTTATCCGCTCCGAGGAGGATCTTAAACGCAAGGAAGCAGTCAAGGTCACCTCTCTCTCGGGCGCGTCCGACGGTACGGTGAAAAAGCAGCCCGTACGCAACAAGGGTCAAAAGGTCGGCAGAAACGATCCCTGCCCCTGCGGCAGCGGTAAGAAATACAAGCATTGCTGCGGCAGATAAACGGAATTCCGCACTGCGCCGCGGCACGATTTTACGGAAGGAGCTGTGAAAATGTCATACTACGGTAACGGCATGGGCGGCAATACGCCCTACGGACAGTACGGCGGCTTTGAGCGGTATTCCCCCGAGGAGTACGAGCGCAAGAGAGCCGCTGACAAAAGCGTCCGCGTTGATGTTTTTCGCACTTCGGCTGTGGTCTGCTGCGGAGTATGCGCATATGTGGTGCTTTCAAATCTTTACAGCAGGCTCATCATGCATTTTCCGGCGCTTTATTCGCTCTACACCGGGCCTACCGTGTTCGGCGCATTCTGCGATATGCTCTATTCGTTCGTTTGCGTCGGGCTGCCGTTTCTTCTCGTTCTTGCGGTTCTGAACGGCATTTCGCCGGGCAGCGTCAGAGTGGATTTCGGCAAGCCGTACAAAATGTCGAATGCCTGTCTGCTGATAGTTGCCGCCCTCGGCATCTGCTTTTTCGGCAATGTCGTCGGCAGTATCCTGATAAACTTTTTTGCTTCGCTCGGCATGGAGTTCTACTCCTACCGTGAAGCGGTGTCGGGGACCGATATCCCGAACGGCTTCGGCGAAGCTGCCGTTATGGTCATACGCACGGCGGTAATTCCGGCGATAGTTGAAGAGTTCGCTTTTCGCGGAGTTGTTCTCGGCTCGCTGCGCAAATTCGGCGACGGCTTTGCAATAGCCATGTCCGCTCTGCTTTTCGGGCTTCTGCACGGCAACTTCACTCAGGTGCCGTTTGCGATAATTGCCGGTACGGCGCTCGGTTTTGTATATGTCCTGACGGGTTCGATATGGGCTTCGTCAACGGTTCATTTTCTCAATAATTTTATCTCGGTCTGCTACTCTGTCATGGTAGCGGCGGACAGGGGCAGCAGCGCGTGGCTTTTATCTGCACTTATTACGCCGTCCTTGATCGTTCTCGGCGTCGGTGCGCTGATACTTTACCTGCTGCGCAACAAAAACGGACTGCGCCTGCGCCCCGGGAAAGGCTCCGGGGTGAGCGGGAAGGCGCTCGTGTTTATGCTTTCTCCGAGTTTTATCCTCGGTGCTGCCGCTCTTATCAAGAATATGCTTGACGATATCGTGAGATAAATTTTTCGCAGAGCATATCGCGTGCGATTGTTTTGCAGCCGAAAAAAAGCTCTTCGGCAGGTCTTTACGCCGGGCTTTTGTTTACGGAGCGCGGCAAGAGCGACCGAAAGAGCGAAGCGCATTCCCGTTAGAAAACATCGGGAGCGCATTTTAAGTCGCGGAAGCTCGGAGCGTAATCTAAAACACGGAAAGACTAAAAGCATCCCGAAAAAACACGAAACGCAATTTTGTTTACCGTATTTTGTTTACTATATAATGTTTAAGGCGCAAGGAAAAACCGTGAGGTCTTTCCCGTTCGCCAAAGGGAAAAGAGATGGAAAACAGTATTTTTCCGGCGCGTACGGAATTTATCTCGTCGCGTGCCAACCCGAAAATCAAGTCCGCCTCAGCACTGCTCTCTGCGCGGGAGCGGAAGAAAACAGGTCTGTTTCTGTTGGAGGGCGCACGGCTCTGCTGTGACGCAGCCGAAAACGGGATCGAAATAAAGGAGTTCTTCGCAACCGAGGGCGCGGCTGAAAAATACCGCGACGCGTTTTTGAAGATATCCGGCTGCGCAAAAAAGGTTTACGCCGTGAGCCGCGACATTGCCGAAAAGCTCTCCGATACCGAAAACACTCAGGAGATGTTCTGCGTGTGTTCGGACAGAGCGGTGCAGCCTGACGAAAGCGGCATTGACCCGAACGGGTTTTATGTGATGACGGAAAATCTGCAAAATCCCGATAACCTTGGCGCGGTCGTAAGAAGTGCCGAAGCGCTCGGGGCGGACGGGCTTATAGTCTGCAACGGCTGCGATATCCGTTCGCCGAAGGCGCTCAGAGCTTCAATGGGCGGTCTGCTGCGCTTCCCCGTAATAAGGGCGTCGGACAGTGCGGCGATACTTTACGCACTTCGGAAAAAGGGCATGAAAATATTTGCAACGGTCGCGTCCGGCGAAGCCGAAAGCATCGTAACGGCAGATAAATCGGGCGGCGCGGTGTGCATAATCGGCAACGAGGGGGCGGGAGTCAGCGATGAGGCGCTGGCGCTGTCCACGAACCGGATAACCATTCCGATGCTCGGCAAGGCGGAGTCGCTCAATGCTTCGGCTGCCGCCGCCATTGCAATATGGGAGTTTATGAAGGAAAGAGGTAGTGGAGGTAATGAACCGCGTTGACGGCGAAAACTGGCTGCGGCTTCATCTCGCAGCACGCGAGTCCGTCCGTATGCGAAGTATAGTAAATTCGCTCGGCGGCGCTTCCGAAACGATGGAATACGACCCCGACGCTCTATATTCGTCCGGCAAGGCGGATGCGGCTTCGAAAAGTAAGCTCATCCGTGCGCACTCGGCAGAGATAACGGAAAAGGTCAACGAAACGGTGGAGCTGTGCAGAAAAAACGGCTGGCGGATAATCACTCCGCAGAGTCCGCTTTACCCGAAGGCGCTGACTGAATTAAAACGGTATCCGTTTGTTTTGTACGCCGCAGGCGACGCGGGACTTCTTACCGGTTGTACGGGGTTCTCGATAGTAGGCACACGCAGCGCCACGCAAAAGGCGCGTACGGTCGCGTTTAAGCTCGCTTACGGACTGTCGCAGTCCGGTGTTGCGGTGATAAGCGGAGGGGCGCTCGGTCTTGACGCGGCATCGCACGAGGGCGCACTGTGCGGGAAAACCGGTACGGCAGCCGTTCTCGGCTCGGGACTCGGCAGTACATATCTGCGAAAAAACGAGGAGCTGCGTCGGCGGATATCGCGCCACGGCGTACTTATAACCGAGCTTGACCCGTTTGAAGCACCTTCGAAATACACCTTCCCCGAACGCAACAAGATAATTGCCGCTCTCGGCGGCGCGTGCTGTGTGGTGGAATCGGGCATTGAGGGCGGCTCGATGATAACGGCGAGCCGCGCGGCGGAATACCGCCGTCCGATCTGTGTCCCCTCTGCAAAAATAATTTCAAGCGAGGGATGTGTCAGGCTGCACGAACAGGGCGCGGCGGAAATAGAAGCCGTGGGCGACGCGCTTAAACTTTTGACGGAAAACGGCTTTGCCGTCCCTGATATGTCTTTTTCGGAAAAAGGACTTGCGCCGGACTACGATGTCGATTTTACTATACCGGGCTTTAAGCAGTTTTTCTTCGACACGGGCAGGCAGGGAAACGACACACTCTCCGGCGGAGAAAATAAGAAAACAACAAAGAAGAAAACCTCCGGAAATTTATCCGGCGTCAGAAAGGACAAGCTGTCCGGTATCTCCGGACACGGCAGCGCACCCCGAAATGCGGCCGGCAAAGCACCGAAAGAGTTCGGCAGTGCTTCTTCCGGAGCTGCGACCGATAAAGCCACCGGAAATCTTCCCGGCGGCGATACCGGCACAACATTTCCCGGAAACGCGCTGTTTGATACCGCAGAGCTGACACCCGAGGAAAACGCCGTGTTGAGCGTTCTCCCGGCAGCCCCCACAGCGCTCGATAAAATAGTGGAGCTTACCGGGCTTTCGGCAGGTAATGCCGCTTCGGCGCTCACGCTGTTGGAGCTTCGCGGCATGGTATCAAGCTACTACGGCAATATGTACTCGCTTCCGGGCGGTACAAAATAACGGCAAATAAACTGCAAATAATCAATATTAAGTAAATAAACTTCCGCACGGCGGAATATTAAATATAGCGTTGTACGCGAACGAAAAGATTCGCTTCGCGCCGCACGAACAGGAGAAAAGAAATGTCAGCATTAGTAATAGTGGAGTCGCCCGCAAAGGCTAAGACCATAAAAAAATACCTCGGTGCAGGCTACGAGGTCAAAGCGTCCATGGGTCATGTACGCGACCTGTACGCTTCAAAGCTCAGCGTAGATGTCAAGCACGATTTTGCTCCCGATTATACGACAATAAAAGGAAAGGAAAAACTTATCGCCGAGCTGCGCGAGCTTGCCGCCAACAGCGATAAGGTCATTCTCGCAACCGACCCCGACCGCGAGGGAGAAGCCATTTCGTGGCACCTTGCGGCGATACTCGGGCTTGACCTCAACGACGAAATGCGCGTCAAGTTCAACGAGATAAACAAAAAGAGCGTCCTTGCAGGTATAAGCTCGCCTTCAAAAATTGACATCGACCTTGTGAACGCACAGCAGGCGCGCCGCATTCTCGACCGCCTTGTCGGCTACCGTCTGTCGCCCTTTATTTCGCAGAAGATAAGGCGCGGACTTTCCGCCGGACGCGTTCAGAGCGTTGCACTGCGTCTGATAGTCGACCGCGAGGAGGAGATAAAGAAGTTTGTCCCGGAGGAATACTGGACAGCCGACGCTTTTCTCACCTCTCCGCCCTCGAAAAAGCAGTTCAAGGCATCGTTTGCCGGTGATGAAAACGGCAAAATAAAGCTCGTTACAAAAGAGCAGACCGACCTTATCAGAGCGCGGCTCGACAACGCCGTGTATACGGTCGAGTCCGTTAAAAAGGGAATCCGCAAAAAGCAGCCCTCGCCCCCGTTCATCACCTCCACCTTGCAGCAGGAGGCGTCGCGCAGACTCGGCTTCCCGGCAAAGCGCACTATGAAAATAGCGCAGGAGCTTTACGAAGGCGTTGATGTAGCCGACAAAGGCCCCATAGGTCTTATAACATATATGCGTACCGATTCTCTCCGTATCTCCGAGGAGGCGCGCGCAGAGGGCAACAAGTTCATAACCGAGAATTACGGCGAAAAGTACCTTCCCGAAAAGCCCCGTTATTTCAAGACGAGAGAGGGCGCACAGGACGGACATGAAGCAATCCGCCCCACCGTACCGTCCCTTACCCCGGCTCAGGTGAAAAGCTCCCTTACCCCCGAGCAGTACAAACTCTATAATCTCATTTGGTGCCGCTTCACCGCGTCCCTCATGGCAAACTGCCTGCACGACACGGTGCGCGCCGAGATAAGAGCGACCCAAAACGGCGACACGGAGCATTACTGCGTCTTTAACGCCGCCGGTTACACAACGAGATTTGACGGCTACACCGTTTTGTACGATAACTCCGCAGACGACGAGGAGGAGGAATCCGCTCTTCCCGAAATGACCGCCGGAAAGGTTCTCAAACTCAAAGACCTTAAAACCGAGCAGCATTTCACCCAGCCGCCCATGCGTTATACCGAAGCCTCTCTTATCAAAATGCTCGAAGAAACGGGAGTCGGACGACCCAGCACATACGCGTCCATTCTCTCGATAATCCTCGACAGGGATTACTGCATAAGAGAGTCCAAAAAGACTCTCGCGCCCACCGAGCTCGGCACGGCGATAACCGAGCTTCTTAAAGATAAATTCCCGAAAATAGTCAACACGAAGTTTACCGCCGCAATGGAAGCCGACCTCGATAAAATCGAAGCAGGCGGCTACGACTATGTAAAAATGCTTCGTACCTTCTACGACGAGTTCGAGGATACCCTCAAAAAGGCGAAAGCGTCCATGGAGGGCGTAAAGATAAGCCTTGAAGAGGATAAAACGGACATTCCCTGTGAAAAATGCGGTGCAATGATGGTCGTAAAGGTCGGTCGCTTCGGCAAATTCCTTGCCTGCCCGAACTACCCCGAGTGCAAAAACACAAAGCCGTATGTAGTCGAAACGAGCGGCATCTGCCCGAAGTGCGGCGGCACTGTGATAAGCAAGCGCTCCAAAAAGGGACACACCTTCTTCGGCTGCTCGAATTATCCCGAATGCGACTTCATGACATGGGACACCCCGACTGATGAAAAATGCCCGAAGTGCGGAAAGACCCTGTTCCGCGCACGCGGCAATGTATATAAATGCCTTGACGAAAACTGCGGCTACGAGGAAAAGGGCAAAAAGAAAGCGAAAAAAGATGATGAATGATACCGTTACAGTAATAGGCGGAGGCTTTGCCGGAGTTGAAGCCGCAATGCAGCTTGCAAAGCGCGGAATAAAAGTACGGCTTTTCGAGATGAAGCCTCACCGCTTCTCTCCGGCGCACAAGAGCGAAGGCCTGTGCGAGGTCGTCTGCTCGAATTCGTTTAAGTCGCTTCTTCCGGCATCCGCCGCGGGACTGCTTAAAAACGAGATGGAGCTGCTCGGCTCGGTGTGCGTTAAATGCGCAAAGCAGACAGCCGTTCCGGCAGGCGGAGCGCTGGCTGTTGACAGAGATCTGTTTTCGGCTGCCGTCACTGCGGAGGTCGAGAAAGAGCCGCTCATTGAAATAGTCCGCGAGGAAATCACGAAAATACCCGACGAAGGCGTTGTTATCATAGCGGCGGGGCCGCTTGCAAGCGACGCACTGAGCGAGGAGATAAAACGGCTGTGCGGCGGAGGACTGTCGTTCTTTGACGCGGCTGCTCCCATAATTACTGCGGAAAGCGTTGATATGAGCCGCGCGTTTACCGCCTCGCGCTACGACAAGGGCGGCGAGGACGATTACATAAACTGCCCGATGAACAAGGCGGAATACGAGGCGTTTTATAACGAGCTTGTAAACGCCGAGAGCGTAGTCCTGCACGACTTTGAAAAGAAAAACGGCGTGTACGAGGGCTGTATGCCGATAGAAATTATGGCGAAACGGGGCGATAACACGATTCGTTTCGGGCCGATGAAGCCCGTGGGGCTTGTCGATCCCACCACCGGACACCGCCCGTGGGCTGTTTTGCAGCTGCGAAAGGAAAACGGCGCGGGAACGCTTCTGAATCTTGTCGGCTTCCAGACAAACCTGAAATTCCCCGAGCAGAAGCGCGTGTTCGGCATGATTCCGGCGCTTGCAAACGCCGAGTATGTCCGCTACGGCGTTATGCACCGCAACTCGTTTATCGACGCGCCGCGAGTGCTTACCGAGCGCTTTAACATGGAGAGTCAGCCGCGCATTTTCTTCGCCGGTCAGATAACCGGAGTCGAGGGCTATATGGAGTCCGCCTCCTCCGGGATAACCGCCGGAATAAACGCCGCAAGATTTATAAAGAACGAGCCTGCGTTCGTGCCGCCTGCCGATACGCTCCACGGTGCGTTCTGCCGATATGTGTCCGACAAGACGGTAAAGGACTATCAGCCCATGGGCGCAGCTATCGGTCTGCTGCCGCCGCTCGATGAAAAGATACGCGACAAACGGCAGCGCTACGGCATGATAGCCGACCGCGCCCTCAATTCTCTCAGAGATTACATAAAAGAAAACGAAAAGGAAGTGTGAGAGTCACGGAAACCCTTGAAAGAAAAATAGGATATGTGTTTAAGAACAAGGAGCTGCTCCGTCTTGCTCTTACTCATTCGTCTTACAACAGCGAAAAAAGCCATCTGCACAATTACGAACGCCTTGAATTTCTCGGCGATTCCATTCTCGGCTTTACGGCTGCGGAGTATTTTTACCACAAGCTCGCCGACCGTCCCGAGGGGGAGCTGACAAAGATAAGGGCAAACGCCGTATGCGAGAAGAGTCTTGCCGCATTTGCCGCAGATCTGGGGCTCGGTGAATTTATCCTGATGAGCCGCGGCGAGGAGCTGCAAGGTGGCAGACACCGTCCGTCCATTCTTGCCGACTGCGTGGAGTCCGTAATTGCCGCGATATATCTTGACGGCGGAATTGACGAAGCGAAAAAATTCGCGCTCGGTCCCGTCAAAAGCGCGTCCACGGATGTTGCGTCCGTCACGGACTACAAGACCATGCTGCAAGAGATAATACAGAAAAATCCCGATGAACAGCTCAGGTATGTCCTTGCCGCAGAGAGCGGCCCCGACCATATGAAGAGCTTTACCGTCGAAGTGTATCTCAATTCGAATCTCGTCGGAACGGGTGTCGGCGGCAGCAAGAAAAAAGCGGAGCAGGCAGCGGCACGCGAGGCTCTCCGGCTTATGGGGATAGAGCTGTGAAGCACATAAATGTTGCGCTGTTCGTGCCGCATCTCGGCTGTCCGCACAACTGCATTTTCTGCGATCAGCGGGCAATTTCGGGCGTCAGAAGCATGATAACGCGCGAGGAAATAGAAAACGCTTGCCGTGTTGCTTCAAAAACTCCGCACGACATAAATAACAGCGAGATAGCCTTTTTCGGCGGTTCGTTCACGGCGGTTGACAGGGATATTCAGAAAATGTGTCTTGAAACCGCGTCGCGCTTTGTCGGCAGCGAGTTCGGCGGGATACGAATTTCCACGCGTTCGGACTGCATTTACGGCGAGGAGCTTGATTTTTTGAAGTCCTACGGCGTTACTGCGATTGAACTCGGCGCGCAGAGTATGTTTCAGAGCGTATTGGATGCGAACGAGAGAGGTCATTCACCGGAAGATACCGTGAGAGCGAGCGCCCTTATAAAGGAGCGCGGCTTTTCGCTCGGCTTGCAGATGATGACGGGACTTTACGGCTCGGACGGCGATATGGACAGGGAAACTGCCCGGCGTTTTATTGAGCTGCGCCCCGACACGGTGAGAATTTACCCGACGGTTGTGTTGAAGAATACGCGCCTTATGCGCCTTTATGAAGAAAAGAAGTATATACCGCCCGATTTTGACGAAACAGCCGAGCTTTGCGCGGAGCTGCTTCAAATGTTCCGCAGCGAGAACATAAAAGTCATCAGGCTCGGGCTGCATTCCGGCGGAGGAGTCGGAAGCGATTTCGCTGCCGGAGTCTACCACCCGGCGTTCGGCGAAATATGCGAGAGCATTATATTCAGAAAAGAAACGGAGAAGCTCCTGTCGGGCAGCCCCGGCGGCTTCTACCGCGTTACAGTCAATCCTGCCGATATATCGAAAGCGGTGGGACAGAAAAAAAGCAACATACTGTTTTTCAGAAAAAAAGGATATTATCTTACAGTGAGCGGCAGCGTCCTTGTGCAAAAGGGCAGTGTTGAGGTCGCCCACGAAAGGAATTGAAACACGATGTACTTAAAAGCATTGGAAATGCAGGGCTTCAAGTCGTTCCCCGACAAGACCGTTCTTACCTTCGGTAAGGGCGTTACGGCTGTTGTCGGCCCGAACGGCTCGGGCAAGAGCAATATTTCCGACGCTGTCCGGTGGGTTCTCGGCGAGCAGTCCACAAAAAGCCTCAGAGGCGCAAAAATGGAGGATGTCATTTTCTCCGGCACGGGCGAACGCCGTCCTCAGGGCTTTGCCGAGGTCACTTTAAGACTCGATAATACCGACGGCGCGCTTAATTCACCCGAACCCGAGGTCGCCGTCACCCGCAGATACTACCGCTCGGGCGACAGCGCCTATATAATAAACGGTAAGACCGTAAGACTCAAAGATGTCAACGAGCTTTTTATGGATACCGGACTCGGCAGGGACGGCTATTCCATGGTCGGTCAGGGCAAAATAGAGGAAATGGTGTCCGCAAAAAGCGACAACCGGCGCGATATGTTTGAGGAAGCCGCCGGAATCTCCCATTACCGCTACCGCCGTGCGGAAGCGTTGAAGCGCCTTACGCAGACGGAGGAAAATCTCGTCCGCCTTCGTGACATAGTTGCGGAGCTTGAAGGACGGATAGGACCGCTCGAACGCCAGTCGAAGAAGGCGCAGCAGTTTTTGGTGTATGCCGCCGAACGCAAGGAGCTTGAAATCGGGCTGTGGCTCGAACTCATGAAGCGCGGAGCGGAGCAGATAAGGGAGCTTCGCGGCAAGCTCGGCGTGGCTCAGAGCCAGTACGATATAGCCGGGCAGGTGCTTCAAAAGCTGTCGGCGGATATAGAGCAGGCGGCGGAAAATACCCGTCTTATAAATGTCCGCGCCGAGGAGAAGCGAAGCGAAAATTCGCGGTTTGAAGAGCAGGCGTCCGCACTCGAAGCACAGGCGGCGGTGCTCGATAACAGTATTGTCCACAATAACGAAACCGCCGACAGAATACGGCGCGATATCGACTTGCAGTCGGATGCGCAGACTGAGATAGACGAAGAAGAAAAAGAGATAAAAAAGCGCATCTCGGAGCTTGCCGGGACGATAGACGAATCGGAGAAAAAGCTGACGGAGCTTACTTCGCTTCTTACGGGGCTTGACAGCCGCAATGAGGAGTATTCCGATGAGTACAACTCCCTTAACGCCGTAATTTCGGCTCTCTCACTGAAAATTTCGCAGCTTGATATCATGATAAGCTCCTCGGCAGCGTCTGCAAAAGAGCTTTCCGCGCGCGCCGAGACCGTGAAAAAGCTGATAGAGGAAAAGGAACACGAACACTCTCGGCTTGCCGACGAAAACGAAAAGGCGAAGGCGGCATATGACGCGGCGTGCGCGTCCCTTTCCGAGAAAAACAATATGTCGGCGGGAATTTCAATACGCCTGCAAAAAGCCGAAAAGCGCGCCGAGGAACGCAAGGCGGAGTACGAAAACGAAAAGCTCCGTCTTATGCAGATAAACTCGCGCCTGAAATTCTTGCAGGACACCGAAAAGAGCATGGACGGCTACCAGGGCAGTGTAAAGGCTGTCATACGCGAAAAGGAGCGCGGTACTCTGCGCGGAATACACGGGACGGTCTTTCAGCTCATAAGCGTTGAAGAGCAGTACCGTACGGCGATCGAAACCGCGCTCGGCAACGCCATTCAGGATATAATCACAGACAACGAAAACGACGCGAAACGCGCGATAAATCATCTTAAAGAAACGGGCGGCGGCAGAGCTACCTTTATGCCGATATCGGCAGTGAAAGGCAGAGTCCTCGAAGAAAAAGGGCTTGACGATTGCTTCGGCTTCGTTTCGATTGCACACGAGCTTGTCGAATGCGACGGCATATATCGCGAGATAATAAAATCTCTGCTCGGCAGAATAGCCGTGTGCGAGGATCTTGACTGTGCCATTACGCTTGCAAAAAAATATTCATATAAATTCAAGATAGTAACGCTTGACGGACAGGTTATAAACGCAGGCGGCGCAATGACCGGCGGCTCTAAAATAAACAGTGCCGGATTTCTGGCGAGAAAAACCGAAGCGGAAAAGCTCTCGCGCGAGGTAACTTTCGTGCAGCAGAAGCTGGACGGGCTGACGCAGTCGATGAAGGAGGCAAACGAAGCTCTTGCGAAAGAAAAAGCGGATCTCGACGGCTTGCGCGGCGACATAATGAGGGCGAATGAGGAGTGTGCGGCTGCGCGGTCGCGGCTTTCGCTTGCCTCCGGCAGACTTACGGACTCGGAAAACGCCGCAGCGGAGCTTTCAAAGGAGCTTGACGAAGCCGGACAAAAGATAGCATATTTCGAAGAAAGCGTACGCGTTGCCGAAAAGGAGCGCGAAACGCTCAATAACGAAAAGAATACAAAAGAGGAAAAGGCACGCGAGCTTACCGGCGGCAAGGACAGCCTTGCAGCCCGCCGCGAAGAAATAAACGCCGGAATGAGCGAGGTAAACCTCGGTATGGTCGCAGCCGTTAAGGAAACGCAGGCGGAAAAAGAAAAGCTCGAAGCGCTGTCCGTACGCCGTGCTTCTCTCGGAACGCGCAGCGGCGAACTCAACGCGGAGCTTGAAGATCTCGAAAAGAAAAACGCGGAGCTTAAAGATTCCGCCGACAAGACCCGTGCTTCGGCAGCGCTTCTGCGCAGCAGCATAAGCAAAAACACGGAAGAAATAAAAGAGCTTTTTAAGGAGCGCGACGAGTGCGAAAAGACCTCATCCGATGCGCGAAACCTCGAACGCGAGAAAAACGAGGAGCGCGAAAAGCTCAACGGCGAAATAATAAGGCTCGATGAGCGTCGGCGTTTCCTCGAAAAAGAGCAGGAGGACACCGAAAAACGGCTTTTCGACGAATACGCGCTTACAAAACGAGAAGCGGCGGAAAGTGCGGCGGAGATCGAAAGCGTCCCCAAAGCACAGAAGCGGCTCGGCGAGCTTAAAGGGCTTATCAAGGCGCTCGGCAGCGTAAATGTAGCCGCGATAGAGGAGTATAAGGAGGTTTCCTCCCGGTACGAATTTTTGTCGGGGCAGGTGGACGATGTCGAAACCTCCCGCAAAGAGCTTCTCAAAATGATAGACGAGCTTACCGGGCAGATGGCTGAACGGTTCAGAGAGCGTTTTGACGCAATAAACGGCTTTTTCAAGGAAACATACATCTCGCTTTTCGGCGGCGGCACGGCTGAGCTCGTGCTCGAAGACGAAAACGACATACTTAACTGCGGAATTGATATAAAGGCACAGCCTCCGGGCAAAAATGTCAAGAGTCTGTCGCTTCTCTCCGGCGGCGAAAAAGGGCTTACCGCCATCGCGCTGCTTTTTGCGATACTCAAAGTCCGTCCCGCACCGTTTTGTATCTTCGACGAGGTCGAAGCGGCGCTCGACGATGTCAATGTCCTCAGGTACGCCCAGTATGTGCGCATGATGACGGGTGACACACAGTTCATTCTCATAACGCACAGACGCGGCACGATGGAGGAGGCGGATGTCCTCTACGGCGTTACGATGCAGGAGCACGGCGTATCGAAGCTGTTGGAGCTTAAAACCGCTGAAATGGTACGGGAATTGAAGCTCGACGAGTAAGATTCACGGGCGGGGACGCGGAAAATACCGGAAACGCGGCTTTCCGTCCCGTATAAAGCAAAGACAATTACACACAAAAACAATTTAACTATAATGAAAAGGGTGATATTTTGGGCATTTTCAGCAAAATAAATTTCGGTCTTTCGAAAACAAGAAACAAGATGGCAGGCGCGATAGACGATATGCTCGATTCGTTCGATTCGTTCGAGGACGATCTCTATACGGAGCTTGAAGAAATTCTCGTTATGTCCGATGTCGGCGTAAAAACGGCAGTCGAGGTCGTAGAGGAACTGAAAAGGCGCGTTGCCTCCGAAAAAATAAAAAAGACGAGCGAAGTCAAAAAGGAATTGCAGAACATTATCGCCGATATGCTCTACGGCGGCGAGGATATGGGACTTATCACGCTTCCTTCGATTATCCTTGTTCTCGGCGTAAACGGTGCAGGCAAAACGACGAGCATAGGCAAAATGGCTGCGATGTACAAAGCCGAGGGCAAAAAAGTGATTCTCGGAGCCGCCGACACCTTCCGCGCCGCAGCTATCGACCAGCTCGATGTGTGGGCGCAGCGCGCAGGCGTTGACATAATCAAACACAAAGAGGGCGCCGATCCCGCTGCCGTTGTCTACGACACCATTCAGGCAGGCGTTGCGCGTGACTGCGACATAATAATCTGCGACACCGCCGGACGGCTTCACAATAAGAAAAATCTTATGGACGAGCTTAACAAGATATACCGCGTAGTCGATAAGGAGCTGCCTTACGCCGACCGCGAAATTCTCTTGGTACTCGACGCGACCACCGGACAAAACGGCGTAAACCAGGCGCGTGAATTCATGCAGGTAGCCGAGCTTACGGGCATAATTCTCACGAAGCTCGACGGAACGGCGCGCGGCGGCGTTGTTCTGACCATCAAAAACGAACTGAAACTCCCGGTCAAGTTCATAGGCGTAGGCGAGGGCATAGACGACTTGCAGCCCTTCGATCCTGCCGCATTCGCCGCGAGCTTGTTTGAAAACGCACAGGAAAGAAGTGACGAAAATGAGAATTCTCTTGAAGATCTGGTCAATAGTGACGACTATAAGAACTTCACCCCAACTGAGAGCGAGCCTGACGGCTTGGAGACTGTCAAAGCTCTCTTTGCGGAGGCTTTCGGCGATGGCGAAGGAGAAGATGAGCAGCCTTCTGTCGGACAATCTGCTGAGGGACAGACGCACACCTCTGATGAAGAAAAAGGACAGAAAGAAGCTGAAAAAGCTCAGCCGCAAGCAGCACAAGGCGAGTCTGAAAGCCAAAAAGACGGCGAGAAAAGCGAAGTCGCCGAAATCGAAGGCGCGAGTGAAGATGTACCGCAGAAAGGCGAAAGCGGCAAAGACGAAGGCGAATCTCCTGCGCAAATCGGCGTAAACGACGACGAAAAAGCGGAAAAAGTGAACGAAAATATCTCCGAAGATTCCGCGTCCGCCGGACCCGAAAAAGTTGAGGAAATTGCTGACGCATCGGAAAAAACAGAAGAAACCGAAGCCGATACAGCCGAAACGGAAAAGGCGGCAGACGAAGCAACGATTCCGGAAGAAACCGCAGATGAAGAGGCTTCGGAAGATAATACCTCCGCCGACAACGCGGACGCTTCCGCGGATAATGCCGACACCTCCTCGGAAGCACCGCAGGCGCAGTCAAAAGAAACAGAAAAAGAACCGGAAAAGAAAAAGAGGAGGGGTCTGTTTGGATTATTTGGTCGCCACTCATAATAAAGGGAAACGCGATGAGCTTGTCCGCATATTATCTCCTCTCGGTATAAAAGTCCATCTCCCCGACGAAATAGGCATTGCACTGTCCGAGCCTGTTGAGGACGCGGACTCCTTTGAGGGGAACGCCCTCATAAAGGCGAGAAACGGGTGTAAGGAATCCGGGCTTCCGTGCATTGCCGACGATTCCGGGCTTTGCGTGGACGCACTCGGCGGCAGACCCGGTGTTTACACCGCGAGGTATCACGGCGAGGAAACGCCGTACCGCGAGAAAAATCTGTTCCTCCTCGAAGAAATGAAAGATGTCCCCGATGAAAAACGCACCGCGCGCTTTGTCTGCGCCGCCGCCTGCGTGTTCCCGGACGGAACGGAAATCGTCGTGCGCGGCGTTTGCGAGGGAAAAATAGGATATAAAATAACCGGCGAACACGGCTTCGGCTTCGACCCCGTCTTTATGGTCGAAAAGGGGAGCTTCGCCGAGCTTTCCCCCGAGGAAAAAGACAAAATAAGCCACAGAGGACAGGCACTGGAAAAGCTCTCTGCCGAACTCTCCGCAATAAAAAAATAACATAAAAAAGGACCGAACGGGCGCGATACAGTCCGTTCGCGGTAAAAAAGAATGACAAGTAAAGAAAGAGCCGCCCTCAGAGGGCAGGCAAACTCCCTCAATGTCCTGTTTCAGGTCGGCAAGGGCGGAATAAGCGACAACCTTATAGAAGAAACAAGCGACGCTCTCAAAGCGCGCGAGCTTATAAAGCTCAGAGTGCTTACCGAAACCTCTCCCGTTTCGGTGCGCGAAGCGGCAGACGAGATAGCCGCAAAAACGGGCAGCGAGGTCGTCCAGGTCATCGGCGGCGTGATGGTGCTGTATAAGTACAATCCCGAACTGCATAAGAAAACGACCGTAAAAAAAGCGCCCGCAAAAAAGCCGAACGAAAAGAAAAAGCAGTTCAAAGTAAAAAAATCTCCGTTTGAGGATAAAAAAGGCAGAGATAAGCGAATCACTCCGCGCTCTGCGGCAAAGGATAAGAAATGAGAAAGACCGGAATTTTCGGGGGCAGCTTTGACCCGGCGCATATCGGGCATTTGAAGTATGCGCAGTTTATCTGCGACCGTTTTGAGCTTGACGAGCTTATTATCATTCCCGCAAAGCTGTCGCCCTTCAAAAAAACAAACAGCGTTTCCGACAACGACAGGCTCAATATGTGCCGTCTTACCTTTAACGATGAAAAAATGACCGTGTCGGACACCGAGATAAAGCGCGGCGGCGTAAGCTACACCGTTGATACGCTCCGCGAGATAAAAAGGGAGCGCCCGTCGGACGAGCTGTTCCTTTTTGTGGGAACCGACCAGTTTATGGATTTTGATAAGTGGCGCTGCTTCGACGAGATACTCGCAAATGCGGTGCTTGTCGGCGTGGCGAGGGACGAAAGCGTCACGCACGAGGAAATGGAACGCTTTGCCGACAGCCGCCTTAGGCGCTTCGGCAAGGTTATAGTGACCGATTTTAAGCCGTTTAAGGTCTGTTCCACCGAAATACGGGTAAAAATAAGAACCGGCAGCTCAATTCACGGTCTTGTCACGGACGAAACCGAAAAATATATCGTAAACGGGGGACTTTACCGTGATATATGACGAAGGCAAAATAATATCCGATATCCGTTCGCACCTCGGCGACAGCCGCTATACGCATTCTCTCAATGTCGCTACCTGCGCGAAGGAGCTTGCCGTGAAGTACGGCGGAGATGTCGATATCTGTTATACCGCAGGGCTTCTGCATGATGTCCTTAAAGAACAGCCGCGCGAGCAGGCGCTCGAATTTTTCAAGGAAAACTCGATAGCTCTCACAGAGCTTGAACTGAACGCCCAAAAGCTCTGGCACGCCATAGCCGGTGCCGCGTATATAAAGAAGAATTATCCCGAGCTGCCCGAAGCGGTGTCGGATGCCGTCAGGTATCACACCACCGGCAAAGCCGCCATGACGCTCGATGAAAAAATACTGTTCGTTGCCGATTTTATCTCTGCGGACAGAGATTATCCGGGGGTTGACGAAATGCGCGTCCGGACGCAAAAGTCGCTTGAAAGCGCTATGGAGGAGGGGCTTCGTTTTACGATATGGGAACTCAGCGAAAAATGCGTCCCCATTCACCCCGACACGGTGGATGCATATAATTATACTTTACTTAACGAAAGGAAATAACCATGGATAAAAAGCTCGAAATCGCCGTCAAGGCGCTTGATTCGAAAAAAGCAATAAATATAGAAGTAAAAAAGGTTGACGCGGTAACGGTTCTCGCCGACTATTTCGTCATAGCAAACGGCACATCAAACACCCATGTACGGGCGCTCGCGGATGAGGTCGAATTCAAATTGAAGGAAGCGGGCTTCGAGCCGCGCGGTATTGAGGGCGTTTCCGCCGACTGGATACTTCTCGATTACGGCGATATAATAATTCATGTTTTCCTCCCCGACGCGAGAGAGCATTATAACCTTGAAAAGCTCTGGCTCGACGCCGAAACGGTTGACATCGGCAGTATAATTGAAAAGGACTGATCTCAGCGTTTAACCGGAGTGCGGCTTCCGAATGCCCTTGCTCCGCTGCTTTTTCCGTTTGCGCCTGCTCTTGCCGTAATATCACGGGTGTAACGCACGCGCGGAGAAAGCGTATAATAAAGAGAAAAACTTTTAATTGAGAGGTGACGGCGCTTATGACTGCCGAAATAGAAGGTATTACCGTTTCTTACGCCGAATGGGGCGAAAAAAAAGACAGCGCGATAGTAATGCTCCACGGGTGGGGCGCAAATAAAGAGCTGTTTGAACAGGCGGCTTTATGTTGTTCGTCGAAATACTATGTCGTCGCGCCCGATATGCCCGGCTTCGGCTGCACGCCGGAGCCGCCCTGTGCGTGGTGCATGGACGACTACACCGATTTCGTTATAAAATTCATCGAGCGGTTAGGGCTTAAAAGCGTTATCCTGCTCGGACATTCCTTCGGCGGCAGAGTCATTATAAAAATGGCTTCATCAAGGGTGCTGCCGTTCACGATAGACAAGATAATTCTTGTCGACTCCGCCGGTATACGCCCCGAAAAAACAGCGGCGCAAAAGAGAAAAGAGAGCGTTGTAAAGTTCGGTAAAAAGCTCGTTTCAGGCTCTCCGAAGCTCCTGAACAAGCTCCAAAGCATGACCGGCTCTGCGGATTACCGCGCGGCTTCTCCGCTTATGCGGCAGATACTTGTAAATGTCGTAAACGAGGATCTGACCGATCTGCTGCCGAAAATAAAGCAGGAAACGCTTCTTATTTGGGGAACGCTCGACACCGCTACTCCCATTTCGGATGCCGAAAAAATGGAGGAGCTGCTCCCCGATGCCGGTCTTGCCCGGATAGAGGGCGCGGGACACTTCTCCTTCCTCGATAACGCGGCTCTGTTCAATTCGATTCTCTCATCATATCTTAGGCTTTAAGCGGAGGTAGAATATGCTGTCACCTGTATTGCAGCTTCTTTACGGCGCAACGGTTCTTGCGTCAATATATTGCATTTTTAAAAGTCTTATTTACAACTTTCATATGTTTCAGCTCGGAGGCTACCGCTTTTCGTCCTTCACCGGCTGGTTCTTTAAGCATATAAAGCACTATATACCGGAGCTTCTTACGCTCCTGCTGTCGCTTACCGGTTTCATTGAAAACGAAAAGATCTTCACGGCGTGCGCCGCAGTGCTTTTTGTTTCTCTGTTTGCCGTTATAATAGGCAATCGCGGCAGAGAAAACAAAAAGCCGCTCGTCTACACCCCGAGGGTAAAGCGTATGTATGTGACAGCGCTCGTGCTTGTCTGCGCGGTGTTCGGCGCGTCCGTGTATTTTCTCGTGTCGGACGGAAACAAGCACCTTGCATTTACTGCGGTCGGCATTGCAAATGCGTTTGTGCCGATTTGGGTGGTTCTTTCCAATCTGATAAACAAGCCCATTGAAAAGTGCGTGAACCTGCACTATACGCTCGATGCGAAAAAGATGCTCAAAGCGTGTCCAGACCTTCAAGTTATGGGTATCACCGGCTCATACGGCAAAACGAGCGTGAAGTTTTACCTTTACACTATACTGCGCGCGTGGACGGACACACTTGTGACGCCTGCGAGCTTCAACACCCCTATGGGAATAGTCAAGACCGTAAGGGGACAGCTTTCGGCTATACACAAAATTTTCCTCTGCGAAATGGGCGCAAAGTGGGTAGGCGATATTAAAGAGCTTTGCGATATAGTTCACCCCACAAGCGGTATTATAACCGCACTTGGCGAACAGCACCTCGAATCGTTCGGTTCGCAGGAGAATATCATAAAAACAAAGTATGAGCTTGCCGACGCGCTTCCCGAAAACGGCAGACTTTATGTAAACTGGGACAATGAGCTTATAAGAAAAAATCCCCCGAAGCACAAGTATATAAAATACGGCACACGGGAGGATTGTGATTACAGAGCGTTTAATATCGTTTCGCACTCAAAGGGAACGAGCTTCTCCGTAAAAGCCCCCGACGGGTCCGTCACCGATTTCGATACGAAGCTCCTCGGCGAACACAACATAATCAATATAACCGGTGCGATAGCCGCGGCAAACGGCTTCGGAATGCCGCTCGAAAAAATGCGTCTTTATGTCCGCAGAATAGAAGCGGTCGAACACAGAATGCAGATAGTCGAAAAAGGCGCAGTCACGATTATCGACGACGCGTTCAACTCGAACCCGGCAGGCTGCCGCGCCGCGCTGCATACGCTTAAAAGCATGGACGGACTCCGCATTCTCGTAACCCCCGGCATGGTCGAGCTGGGTGCAAAGGAAGACGAACTCAACTTCGATTTCGGCAAGACCGCCGCCTGCTGCTGTGACGATATCGTCCTCGTCGGCGAAAAACAGACGGCAGCCATTGCGCGCGGCGTAAGGGAAGCCGGATTCGATGAAAAGCATCTCCATATATTCGAAACATTCAAAGAAGCGATGTCTTTCGTTTACGGCGGTATCAGAACCGAGAAGAAAAAGCTCGTTCTTCTCGAAAACGACCTGCCCGACAACTATTGATTAGGAGGATAAAAAAATGCGGATAAAGCTTTGCGTTCTGTTCGGCGGAAAAAGCGTTGAGCATGAGGTCAGCATCATTTCGGCATTGCAGGCGATCGCGTCGCTCGACCAAACAAAGTACGATATCATTCCCGTTTATATCACCAAAAACAGCGAGTTCTATACTTCGTTCGAGTGCTCGTGCATAGAGGAGTACAAAAATATCCCGGCGCTTCTCAAAAAGAGTACGCGCTGTATTCTTATGAATATCGACGGCAAGGTTCGGCTCATGCGTTTTCCGTTCAAAAAGTTCGGCAGCAATGTCATTTCCGATGTCGATATCGCGTTCCCGATCGTTCACGGCACAAATGTTGAGGACGGCACTTTACAGGGCTATCTTAAAACGCTCGGACTGCCGTTTGTCGGCTGCGATGTCACCGCGTCAGCCGTAGGTATGGACAAATATGTCATGAAAACTGTTTTGAAAGACAACGGCGTTCCGGTGCTCGACTGCCTGCGCTTTATTGCGTCCGATTTTGCCGAGCCCGAAAAAATAATAGCAAAGACGAAAGAAAAGATAGGTTTCCCGGCTATCGTAAAGCCCGTAAACCTCGGCTCCTCCGTCGGTATTTCGGTCGCACATGACGAGGACGGACTCAAAAAATCGCTTGACGATGCCTTCAAATTCGCAACGGTCGTGCTTATAGAAAGAGCCATAACCGACCTTACGGAGATAAACTGCTCCGTCTGCGGCGATACGGATGAGGCGTTCGCAAGCGAATGCGAACAGCCTGCAAAAAGCGACGAGATACTCAGTTATGAAAATAAATATCTGCAAGGCGGCGGCTCGAAGAAAACGGGTGCAAAGACCGGCGGTGCAAAAACCGGCTCCACCAAGGGCGGCATGGCAAGCCTTGCAAGAAAGATTCCCGCCGATATTACCCCCGAGCGGCGCGAAGAAATACGCTCCATGGCGGTAAAGGCATTCAAAGTTCTGGGCTGCAACGGCGTTTCGCGAATCGATTTCATGATAGACGGCGAGACCGATAAGGTCTACTTAAACGAGATAAACACTATTCCCGGTTCGCTCTCGTTTTATCTGTGGGAGCCTATCGGAGTCCCGTATTCAAAGCTCCTCGATAAAATGATAGAGCTTGCGCTTAAACGCAAACGCGAGGATGATTCAATAGTGTTCTCGTTTGAAACGAACATCCTCTCGGGCAATTTCTCGTTCGGTTCGTCGCAAAAGGGCGGCAAGCTCGGTTCAAAGCTAGGTTCGAAAAACTGATATAACAAAACGGCTGCCCGGTGCTGCAAGGTTTCCTTGCGGACTGCGGCGGTAAAGCCGTCAGTGTACAGATTTATAAAACAACCGTAAACGGATGATAAGGCACTGTCGCCGGACGAAAATGCGAAAATACAACCCGAAGGTAGCGCGCGAAGGCTGTGAACGGATAGAAAAACGCCGTCTTTAACAGACGGCGATTATTAAAAAGAACGGAAAAATATTTATGGCAAGATTTTGCACGCTCTGTTCCTCCTCGTCGGGGAACTCGACTTACATAGGGACTTCTTCCGAAGGCATACTTGTTGATGCCGGAATGAACTGCAAGCAGCTTTGCCTTGCGCTCGACAGAGCCGGGCTTACTCCCGAGTCGGTCAAGGCTATCTTCATAACGCACGAACACAGCGACCACATTCTCGGAATGAGGGTGTTTGCCTCAAAGTTCGGCATCCCCGTTTTCGCCTCCGGCGGAACGCTGTCGTATCTGCTGACCCACGGTCATCTGAACGAAAAATTCCGTCACGAGATAATAACCGAAAAGGGCATTGCCGTGGGTGATATGTTCGTTTCGCGCTTTCCCACCTCTCACGATGCAAAGGAGAGCTGCGGCTACCGGATAGAGCTTCCCGACCGCACAGTGGGTATCGCGACCGATACGGGCGTTTTTTCGGACGCGGTTTTCAACGGAATAATGGGGTGCGACCTCGTACTGCTCGAATCGAATTACGATAGCGAAATGCTCCGTACCGGACCGTATGACGAGCTTCTCAAAAGGCGTATCCGCTCCGAAACGGGACACCTTTCCAACGACGACTGCGCCGATGCCGCCGTCCGCCTTCTCGAAAGCGGAACAACGCGTCTTGTTCTCGGTCACCTCAGCCGTGAGAACAACACGCCGGAACTGGCGTACAAATGGACGCATTCAAGCCTTAAACGGGCAGGTGCGCAGGAGAGTACGGATTACGAGCTGTCGGTTGCCGAACCGGTCAATTCAAAAAGATTCACGGTTTTTTGAGGGAGGGAATATTCATGCTCGCTGTTACTCTTATCTGCGTGGGCAGGCTTAAAGACGCTTTTTTCGATGACGCAAGCGCGGAGTACCTCAAACGCCTTACCCCCTTCGCAAAGGTGAATACCGTTGAAATCAAACAAGCACCGCTAAGCGAGAAGCCCTCGCAGACGGAAATCGCAAAAGCCCTTGAAACCGAGGGCGCCGAAATAACTAAAAAAATTCCTGCCGGGAGCATGGTCGTAGCCATGTGTATCGAGGGCAAACAGATGTCCTCGGAAAAATTCTCGCGTATTTTCACCGATGCGGCTCTTACCGGGCGGTCGCATATCACTTTTATAATCGGCGGTTCGTGCGGTATCGCTGACAGCGTTAAACGGCAGGCTGATATAAGAATGTCAATGTCGGAGATGACCTTCCCGCACAGGCTTGCGCGCGTTATGCTGCTCGAACAGATATACCGTGCATTTAAGATCGCAGCCGGTGAAAAGTACCACAAATAAAATCGCCGATAAAAGACAGAACACCATTCCGCTTTCGGCAAATCTTTCACGGGCAATCAATAAGGATAAACACATCGGCAGAGTCCTCTTTATAGTGGAGGGAAGTCAGACGGAGTTTTCAGTTCTGAAACGGATTTTTTGTAATCTTCTCGGGTACAGCTATACTTTTTGCAAATGGGAATTATTGAAACAGACGATAAAAATACCAACACCGTTCGCCAAAAATAGAAATGTCAAATAACAAACGAGAAGCGAGCCAGTTTGTTTAATGCAAAAAATTTTTATTACGAATCATCTTTTTCAATTCGATCTCATTATCAAAGTTTGTATACTTCAATCGAGTCTTGACCGTTGTAAAAACGGCGCTTAGGCTCGGTTGATTTTTTTATCCCTTATGCAATTGCAATGAAAGGTGCGACTGCATAAAATGATTCTGATTTTCGAATTGGCAGAGAAAATCTTCCCATACGGTTGGCATAAAAATACACTTGAAAAACGAACATTTGTTCTGTATAATATAGAGCAGAGGTGAAAAGTAATGGCCAAGGCTTATATATGTATAGACTTAAAATCATTTTATGCTTCTGTGGAGTGTATTGAACGGGGGCTTGATCCGCTGGACGCGTTTCTGACGGTGGCGGACGAGAGCCGTACCGACAAGACGATATGTCTTGCCGTGTCGCCTGCTCTTAAAGCGTACGGTATCCCCGGAAGAGCAAGACTGTTTGAATTGAAGGAAAAATTGCGGGCAGTGAATTTTGTTCGGCGTGGGTTTGCCCCCGGCGGTAGCTTTTCGGGGCAGGCATTTTCCGAGTCCGAGGCGGCGGCGTGTCCCGAAAAAGAACTGGCTGTTACGGTCGCGCCGCCGAGAATGTCGCTTTATATGCAGAAAAGCACGGAAATTTACGGTATCTATCTGCGGTACATCGCGCCGGAGGATATCCATATCTACTCGGTAGACGAGGTGTTTATCGACGCGACCGGTTATCTTGATACCTTCAAGGTTACGCCGCGTGAGCTTGCTTCGATGCTCATAAAGGAGGTCTACCTGCAAACAGGGATAACTGCCACGGCAGGTGTGGGCACCAATTTGTACCTTGCCAAGGTCGCGATGGATATCGTGGCGAAACACGCGGATCCGGATGAAAACGGTGCGCGTGTCGCCGAGCTTGACGAGAACTCATACCGCGAAAAGCTGTGGAGTCACTATCCGCTTACCGATTTTTGGAGGGTGGGAGCAGGCACTGCAAAAAGACTTGAAGCGCGCGGCATTTTTACAATGGGCGATATCGCGCAGTATTCCGTGCGAAACGAGGAGAGCCTTTACCGTCTGTTCGGTATCAACGCAGAGCTGCTTATCGACCACGCGTGGGGCTGGGAGTCCTGCACCATGGCGCAGATAAAGGCTTACCGTCCGTCCGTTCACGGTATAAGCTCGTCGCAGGTGCTTGCCGGCCCGTATTCGTACGAAGCTGCGAAGCTTGTGCTTAAAGAAATGGCGGAAGCTGTTGCTCTCGATCTGTCCGCACGCCGCGTGGTTACCGACAAAATAACGCTTACTGTCGGATATGATGTCGAAAATTTGAAGGATAAGAAGCGGCGGGAAGCCTATAACGGCAAGACGGAAGCGGACAGATACGGACGCCTTGTGCCGGCGCAGGCGCACGGCTCTAAGCGGCTGCCGCGCAAGACTTCGTCCGTGAAGGCGCTCATTGCAGCCTTCTGCGAGATTTTTGAAGAAAAAGTTTCGCCCGAGCTGCTTATACGGCGGTTAACGCTGAGTGTTGACGATATGACGGATGAAAATGCGGCGCTTGCCGAGTGCTGCTTTGAACAGCTCGATATGTTTTCAGCTCCGCCCGACGAGGACGCGGCTGAAAACGATAATGCACAGAACGAAAAGGAGCTGCAGCGCGTAATGCTCACTATAAAGGAAAAATACGGAAAGAATGCGGTGTTCCGTGCGTTGAGCCTTTGCGACGGTGCGACCGGTCTTGCACGAAACGAGCAGACGGGAGGTCATAAAAATTGAACGAGAAATACGCCGATATTGCCGCACTGCCGCATAAGGAGCCGCGCAACCGTGTTCGAATGCCGCAGCAGAACAGGGCTGCGCAGTTCGCACCCTTTGCAGCCTTGACCGGTCTGGACGGGGCAATGACGGAACGGGCGCGCTTGACCGACAGTAAAAAAGAAATGTGCGAGTTTGAGTGCGCGGAGCTTGACCGCCGTTTCCGCATTCTTGCCGACGCGCTGCAAAACGGGACGCAGCCGGAAATTTCGGTGAGATATTTCGTGCGTGACAGCAAAAAACAGGGCGGCGCGTATGTGTGTACGGCAGGCAGACTGCGAAGGATAGACCCGGTTCACCGTAAACTCGTCTTTTGCGGCACTTTTTCCGTTTGTATTGACGATATTTCGGAGATATTCGTTCTTACCGAAAACGGCGAACGGGACGATAACTTCTTTGTACCGTGACGGCTCGCCGGTGCTGATACCGTTTGTGCGGATACTGTTCTACACGGACGGTACTGCGTTTTTCGTCGGGTATTGTAAAATTCATCGTAAAAGTGCCGCAAAAAAGCTCTCGCTTAGAGCCTTGGTACTGCTTTAAGCGAGAGCTTTTCTGTTGATTGTTTATTTTGCGGGCGGAATGTCGCCGACACCCGAGAGTACGAGCCGCGGACGGTACGGGAACTTGTTTATGTCCTCTTTCGATGTAACGCCGGACAAAACAAGCACGGTATCAAGACCGGTTTCGATACCTGCGACCATATCGGTGTCCATTCTGTCGCCTATCATAACCGCCTCCGCAGAGTGAACGCCCAGAATGCGAAGCCCTGTGCGCATCATAAGGGGGTTGGGCTTGCCGACAAAATACGCGGTCTTGCCGGACGCCATTTCAATGGGCGCGATCATTGCGCGGCAAGCCGGAACAATGCCGTCCTCGGTGGGACCTGTGAGGTCGCTGTTTGTGCCTATGAGCTTTGCACCCTTGTTTACAAGACGGACTGCTTTGAGAATGTTCTCGTAGTTGTACGAGTTGCCCTCGCCGATAACAACATAATCGGGGTCGACATCATTCATTGTTATTCCCGCATCATGGAGTGCCATTATAAGTCCTGCACCGCCGATAACATAGGCGCTGCAACCCGGTGCCTGACTGCTTATGAATTTTGCCGTTGCAAGCGCACTCGTGTAGAAATGGCTTGCGTCAACTTCGAGTCCCATTCTTTTGAGCTTTTGTTGAAGCTCCTCAGGGGAACGATCCGAAGAATTCGTGAGGAAAAGGAAGTGCTTTTTCTCTCTGTAAAGCCATTCGACGAACTCTTTAACGCCGGGCAGCAGACGGTTGCCGTGGTAGATGACACCGTCCATATCGCATATAAAACCTTTTTTGTTTCTAAGTTCTTCCATAAAAGATCGCTTTCGTTTTTTATTATATTTTAGCAAAACAAAGCATTGTTGTAAATGCCTTTAACGCAAAAAATAAAGGGGGCAGTGTGGTAATTTTGCAGAAGCAGACTTTCGCACGGCTTTGCTTTCCGCTCTTTACATTTCTGTTTTAATTTATTTTTGCGGTGCCGTTACTTTGTATTCCAGTCGTATGAGTCTGTTCCCATGTCACTCTGCCATTCATGGGGCATCAAGCTGTCGAGCCAGTCGAGAGGCTTTGAAATGTTACGGCAGAACACGGCGTTATTAAAAGCTTCGGCAACTGCACGGGCTGTCTGCGGCGTTTCGTTAGCTTCGGCAACGGAAACGAACAGGGGGGTAGAGCTTTTTGAAACGACATCGAGCCAACGGACACTCATTTCAAAGGGAACTTTATCGGTAAAGCCGACACAGTCTGCATCCGCGTCAAAGAATGTGCCGTGCTGCATAGAGCGAAATGCAAGCGTATTCACGCCCATTTTGCGCGTTCTTTCCCAGCTTTCGCCGCTTGTGTCGTCACCCGTGCGCTGCATATCGATAATTCCGGCTGCGAGATGTCCTATCGCGTTGCAGCCGAGCAGCAGAAGATCGTCAGGGGCGGCGCTGCGGATAACTTTGTAGAAGTCCTTGATTATCTGCGCTGTTGTCTTTGTCTTGTCAAAGAAATGCTTTTCTGTCGAAAAATAATTTTCCGGTATTTCAAAGCCCCACTTGTAAAAGATATCGTATGTTACAAAGTCGAACTTGACGAGCTTGAAGCCCCATTTGTAAAAACGGGCTATGTCGTTTTTTACGGTTTCGAGCGTTTTGGGGTGCGAGGGGTCGAGAAAAAGATTCTCTCGGTCGGAAAAACACTCGTCCGGAAGCTGTATCTTGCTTTGAAGCGGTCGGAACCATATTCCCGGAATTGCACCGGCGGCGTCAATATCGGACGCAAGCTTTGCCATGTCGGAAAAGCGGTCGTTCGCTTCATCCCATTCGCCGCCGTTAAAATCCTCGTCGTGGTTTTTCTGCCAACCGTCGTCTATTACCATAAAGGGCTTATAGGGGAGTCCGTCCGCACACTTCACGGCAAATTTTGCGGCGCGCAGAATTTTCTTTGCGGAGCTGTCGCCGTAATTGCAGTACCAGTCGTTCGCACCGAAAACGGGACGGCGGCATGAGCGCGGAGCATCGCACATGGTGTTGCAGAAGCTGCGGCAAAAATCGTGAAGATTGCCGCTGCCTGTTTTAAAAGCAAGCTGAGCTATCGGGAATTCTTCCTTAAATTGTAATTTGTCCGTACCGTTTCTTACATCGCAAGTGAGTTCGATCTCTTTATCATGAACTCTCCATGCGCAGAGGGCGTTCGGCTGTGTCTTTACTCCGTATCCGTAAAAACTGTTGCCGTCGGCTGCTATAAAATACCAGTGCAGCAGGTCGCGTCTGTCCTCTTTCCAAGATAGATCGCCGTAGCCGCGCTCAAAACAGTCGCCGTAAATGAGCGCGCTGCCCGAAAAAACACGCTTGAAGAAGAGCTTCACGAACGAAACGCCTACATTCGCCGACTTTACCGTTACCGTGCCGTCGGCTGTAATTTTTACCGATATCTTTTCGTTTTCTGCTGCCTGTTCGGTCAGTTCATTGCCGCCCGAGATAACGGAAATATGCTCGGGAAATAAATTCATGTTCACTGAGCTTTGACCCCCTCGGTCTGTTTTTTCGGCTTTATAATAGCATATTACTCTTTTTATTACAATACATCTTATTCCAATTTATATCGGGCAGCGTGTCTGCCGAAAAAAACTTTTATGTACCGATTAAAAAGTGCGCTGCAATTTTCTTTAACAAAAGGAAAGGGGACTGTTCTTGCAAACAGTCCCGAAACTCCTTTTGTTTCAATTCATATCGAGCAGAGTATATGCCGAAAAAAACTTTTTCATGTGCCGATTAAAAAGTGCGCTGCAATTTTCTTTAACAAAAGGAAAGGGGACTGTTCTTGCAAACAGTCCCGAAACTCCTTTTGTTTCAATTCATATCGAGCAGAGTATATGCCGAAAAAAACTTTTTCATGTGCCGATTAAAAAGTGCGCTGCAATTTTCTTTAACAAAAGGAAAAGGGACTGTTCTTGCGAACAGTCCCGAAAACCCTTAATTAAACTGCAAATTAAGCTTTAATTATTTTCTTTTCTTGGAGATGATGAAAGCAGCACCAGCAAGAACAACTACACCAGCAGCAGCTGCGAGAGCCATGTTGTCACCGGTTTTCTGGTCACCGGTGTTGGGGTTAGCGGGCTTGGTGGTCTTTTCTCCATCAGCAGCCTTGGTTGTAGCAACCTCAGCAGCCTTGGTTGTGCCGGTAGCAGCGCTCTTAGCTACTACATAAGTTTCAGCGATGTCGTGAGTCTTACCATTCTCTTTGTCGCCGACGGTAACCTGACCCTTAACAGCGATAGAAGCGTCAACATCGTCTTTGAGAACTTTGAACTTCATGGTAGCAATGTTGAAGTCGTTGATGTCGGCATCAAGACCATAGCCTGCAAGATCGTCAAGAACCTCGGTGAAACCGAAGGCAACGATGATCTTACCCTTAGCAGCTTCGGTGGTGTTGGGCTGAAGCAGAGTCTGGTTGCCGGCAGCAGCCATGTCGAGGAAATCTTTGCACTGAGCAAAGTCAGCCTTCTTGGTAGCGGGAACGAATTCAAGAGCAGTAGCATCGAATTCGAGCTCAACCTGGCTGGTTGCGAAATCCTGGCCGTTCTTTACAGCGAGGGTAACGGTGACAATGCCGTCAGCAGGCTCGGATGCTTTAAGAACGATTGTTGCCTTGTCAGCAGCAAAAGCCATTGCTGAAAGTGCAGCGATCATAGCGACAGCCATAACAACTGCAAGCACTTTTTTTGCAATTTTCATTTTTGAGGACCTTCCTTTGAATTTTTCTATATTGAGAGCCTTACAACTCTTAATACCGTATTATGAATACAGTGGTATTATACAAGATGTCGGGGAATAAGTCAATACTTTTTTTGAGAGCGAATCGCATAAAACGCAATTTTTGTTGACAAAAACACCAACCTCTTCTATAATAACAGAAAAGCACCAAACGCACATTTTTTCTGTGTGTTTTCTGTTATTTTATCAATTTGCGCCCCGTTTTTCAATTCTTATTTTTGTAAAAATTTACGCATTAAAAAGCGCGGCGTTAGTGCGTTGTGCACAAACAGGAGGAATGGTTATGGCAGACAGACTTTCGTCTCTTCGCGAAAAGTGTCTTGAATGCAGGCTTTGTCCGCTTTGCGAAACCCGAACGAATGTTGTTTTCGGCGTGGGAAACCCCGAGGCTAAGCTGCTGTTTGTGGGCGAGGCACCCGGGGAAAACGAAGATCTCACCGGCGAACCCTTTGTAGGCCGCGGCGGAAAGCTCCTTGACCTTTACCTCAACGGGATCGGACTTGACAGAAAGGATAACATTTATATAGCAAATATGCTTAAATGCCGTCCTCCGCAGAACCGTGACCCCAAGCCCGATGAAATGGATCATTGCATAGGCTACCTCAGGGAGCTTGTACGCATAATGCGCCCGGAAATAATTGTATGCGTCGGCAGAATATCCGCACAGCGGCTCATATCTCCCGATTTCAGGGTCACAAAGGACCACGGTGTGTTTTATAACAAAAACGGCGTTTTGATGATGGGAACATTTCACCCGGCGGCGCTTCTCAGAGATCCTCGCAGAAAAGCGGATTGCTTTGAGGATTTCTTAAAACTTCAAGATAAGATCCGTGAGCTCGGAATTGAAATTTAACGCGATATCTTTGCCATCGCAATTCAGCATACCGCACATATATTATTTGCACAAAAAACTTACGGCTTCCTGAAAAAAACAGGAAGCCGTATTTTTTAAGTTTTGGCAAAAATTGAATTTCAGATTTTAACGAATGTCGGTTGTTAAATCAGAGAATTCCGAAAAGATTTGCGAGCTTTTCGAGGATGACAGCGAGGATTGCGACCGCGTGAGTGTGGCAGCCCGCAAGGATAGCTCTTTCGAGCTTTGCTTCGGGGATAGGCTCGTTAACTCTGCCTTCGTATTTAACTTCGAACGCCTGCGAGTAGGTAACGCCGCCCTCGCCTTGAAGCTCAAAGCGGACATAGCAGCCGATGTCGTCCTCGTAATCGTTAAGGTCGATAGTATAATCATTCGAAATTACCTTGCCGTTTGCTATCCATCTTATCTCGTCGCACGGAGTCTTGCTGCGGTCGACGGAAACGGATATGGTGTTTTCGCCCTGATCTATTTTTATGTCGGTGACAACGGGGACATTGCCGTTGCCCTCAAAATCCTCTTCGCCGGAGTTTTTCTCGGCTTTGCGGTATCTGCTTGCCGCGAAGAAGGAGCCGTTTTCCATTGCATTTTTGACATTTTCCTCGGTGTTTTCGGCAAGGGGGAACAGCTCGAACGATCTGCCGACTTCATTGAGCTGTTCGGAGTCGTCGTCTGCAAAGGCCCAGATGTTTCTGCCGGTGGGGATAACTACTTTGAGAAGCTCATCCCAAAGGGCACGGTCCGAACGGGTGACATTGTCTGTGTTATTCATTATTTCCATGCCGAGGCAGCTCTTTGCGGAGGTGAAAATATCGGCAAAGTAGGAAATATACATAGCCTCGTGAGAGCGCTCCGGGAAATTATTGGAGTTTACCCAGTCGCCCACATGGTTGAGGACGGAAAAGCCGCCGGCTTTTTCAATGCGCTGTGTTGCGGTCTTATAGTCGTTTTCGTAGCCCCATATTCCCTGTCCGTATGTGGTGAAGTAGCCGTTGACATGGGTCTTCGATATGACTGCCATATTGCATTCAACGCCGCCGGTTATGTCGGTCATACCTCTGCCGTTTCTGTCGGCGCCTGTGGTGATGCGCTGATACTGCTCCTCGCTCATGGGATAAACCTTGCGGAAACCGTTAAAAATTCCGTTTGTCTTTCTCTCATCGCGCCAGCCGGTGTTTATAACGCCGTGGTCGGTGATAGCGAGTATGTCGTAGCCCGCATCATAGTAAGCCTGAACCATGTCGCTGAGCGTGACATCGCCGTCGGACGCGGTGGTGTGCGCGTGCAGGTTTGCCTTGTAGGTGTCGTATGTTGACCAGTCGACACTTTCATAGGGATTGACGATAGTATAGTCCTTCTCGGGTGCGGCTGCGATGGATGCCGCAGGAAATGCGGACATGAGCATTACAGCGGCGAGGGCGGTGCCTGCCGCTTTTTTGAACGAAAATTTCATGTTGTAAAACCGTCCTTTCGTAAAAAGTATATCATATAAAATAGTTTTTGTCAAACTCGATTTGAATTTTTTGTGCGGCTTGACAATATTTGGTCGGTAAAATATAATAAAGAAAAAAACGGAGGGAGCGGACCGGATTTGAAAATTACGGTACTGTCCGACATACATTATATTTCACGCACCATGATGGAGGGCGTTTCAGACAGCGAACTGCTCATGAAGCCTGCTATCTGCGAAAAAGCGCTGAATATGGCTGCCGCCGACGCGGATATCATGCTCATTACGGGCGACCTGACCGATGCCGGTGATAAGCCGAGCCACAACGACCTTATAGCGATCCTTCGCAAAATAAAAGAGAGCGGCAAAAAAATTTTTGTCACCACCGCAACGCACGACTACCACCACTACGAGTCGTATGTGCAAAAGTACGGTTCCGATATAAAATACCGCAAAATGCCGTGGAAAGCGCCGTTCTTCGACCGCGACATGGAGAGCTATGCCGAGCTTGTAGAGGAGGAATTTGCGGCTCTGCCGGAAAAAGATGTTATCCCGGAGCTGGAAGAAGTCTATTCTCCCGAGCAGCTTTGGCAGCTCTACTATGAGTTCGGCGCTGCGGACGCGATATCTGTCTGCGAGGAGGCGCATTCCTACTGCGTTGCTCTTGACGACAAAACATGGTGTCTTATGCTGAATGACGACTTTCGCAATAACGAACAGGGGAATGCAAGCGCGACTTACTCTCCGACCTGCTTCAAGTGGATAGACGGGATCGTGAAGAAGGCGAAAAGCGAGGGCGTTTTCGTTTTTGCCTGCACGCACCATCCGCTGTTGCCGCCCGTGCCTGCCTACCGGATAGGCGCGGACTACAAGAATATGCGTGCGGCTTATGTCGGGCATATGCTTGCCGATATGGGTATTGAGCTTGTCTTTTCGGGACACACCCATTTTTCGGATATAGGATTTATGCGTTCCGATAGGGGAGCGCTGCTGTGCGATATTACCTCGCCTTCCGTCCGGTTTTACCCTCCCGAGTACAGAGTTGCCGAAATCGACGGCGAAAAGGGTGTTATAGATATCCGTTCGGCGGAGGTCGACAGCATTGACGGGTTTGATCTCGACGGTAAGACGCTTAAAGAATATATGCGCGCGAGCTTCTGCAAAGAATACGAGGAAAAGGTCGCGTCGCTGCCTTCTCCCGTAAGCTCATTGATTGCGAATATGAGGGTGAAGCATATTTATCCCCTTTGCCGCCGCGCAGCCGGGCTGTCCTCTGCGGAGTACGAAAAAATAAAGGATACTCGCATTTTCGACCTGATAATAGAGCTTGTTCTCAATATGCTCGGCGGCGACGGCGCATATACGCCCGACACACCGGAATACAAATTTATGATGGGACTTTCCGCCGTGCTTGACAGCATAATCGAAACGCAGCCGTTTTACGATGTTCGCAAAAATGTGCTGAAAGGCTACACTGTGAGCGAGATAATTGAACCCATGCTGTTCAATAACGGAGTCGGCGACAGCAACACATGCTTCAATTTCAGAACCGAGCCTGAAAAGCGGTTCGAAACGCATCCGTTTACCTCTTCCTGCGGAGATATTGTCATGGCGGCGCTGTGCGTTATAATGATACCGCTTTCGAAAGCCGCACCGTTTGCAGCCGTCGCAGCACTCCCGGCAGCGACTCTTATTAAGAAAATAAAGAGGAAGAAAAACCCGCCAATGCCCGAAAGGTATTGATGTTTTTTCCGTCGTAGACGGTTTTGAAAACTAAAAGCAGATTTTATTAACCGTTTTTTACGAAAATCAGACACTAAAAAACTGACCGGTTTTACACGGTCAGTTTTTTAATGCATATCAATTTTGTTCCCGTCCGGTATGTTCAAATTCTGTACACCGAAAAGGGAAAACTTGTTTTTTGTTTTGTCCGGCAAAACGGTAAAGAAACCCGAGAACCGAAAATTTCATTCGTTCTGTCTGAAAAGCAAAGCAGTGATTTCAGGCGCGAGAATTACTCCTCGTCCTCGTCGTCGTCAAGCTCGAAAAGGCTGTCGCGGTCGAGCTTTGCGCCGCAGGCGGGGCAGATTATCTCGGCGCTGTCGTCATCCGAAACGGATTCGTCAAACAGGACTTTTTCGTGGCAGCAGGGGCATTCGAAGCAAGCCTCGTAATCGTCCTCGTCGTCCTCGCCGTAGTCGCAGCCGTCGCAATTGTCGCAGTCGCCGGTGCAGTAATCGTCGTCATCGTCATAAATGATATCCTCAACATAGCTGAGATCCTCGTCAATTTCGTCGATGATATTTGTGTTGTCGGTAACTTCGGCGGCGATATCTTCAAGAACATCAATTATGGCGGCAAAGAGTTTGCCTTCCTTTGAATCCTTGTCGAGGTCAAGTCCGTCCGCAAGACCCTTGATGTATGAAACCTTTTCCGTAATATTCATTTCCATGGAAAAAACCTCCTGTTTTGTTTTTGGGCGGCACCGCGCTCGTGCGGCATTGCCCTTATGAAAAAATACGGCCGTGCGACAAAAAATATCTCAACGACCGTACTGTTTTCCGTAAATTATGCTCTGCCGAGATACTCGCCCGTACGGGTGTCTATCTGGATCATTTCGCCCTCGTCAATGAAAAGGGGAACTCTGACCTCGGCACCGGTTTCGAGAGTAGCGGGTTTAAGAGTATTTGTAGCGGTATCGCCCTTGAAGCCGGGTTCGGTTTTGGTAACTTCAAGGTTAACGAATGTGGGCGGCTCTACGCCGAAAACGCTGCCCTTGTAGGAGAGAATACGGCAAACCATGTTCTCTTTAACGAACTTGAAGTTATCGGAAAGATCGGAAGCGCTTACGGGAACCTGCTCATAGCTTTCGGGATCCATGAAGTAGTAGAGATCGCCGTCGTTATAGAGGTATTCCATCTCGCGTCTGTCGATGTGAGCTGTGGGGAACTTGTCGGTGGGGCTGAAAGTCTTTTCGACAACGCTGCCCGCAATAACATTTCTTATCTTTGTACGAACGAAAGCTGCGCCCTTGCCGGGTTTAACATGCTGGAATTCGATTATCTGCCAAACTCCACCATCCATCTCGAAGGTTATGCCGTTTCTGAAATCGCCGGCTGAAACCATTAAAAACCAATCCTTTCTCTTTGCGGCTCTTGAATGCGCCGCAGACGCGAGAGCCAAAACATTGTTTATAGATTAACACAAGTATAATAATATATCGTGTGAATTTTTGCAAGTACTTTTGCTTATTTTTCTGAGATAAAACGAGAAATTTATGTTGAACGACCGTTTATTTCAGGATAATAAGCTCTTTGGGGCAGTCGGTAAGTATGCGGCAGCCCGTATCGGTTATAAGCGCCATGTCCTCGATTCTTACGCCGAAGCGGTCGGGGAGATATATTCCCGGCTCTACCGTGACGATATGTCCGGTTCTGAGTGTGTGCGCCGAACGGGGAGAGAGCGTGGGTGCTTCGTGGATCTCGACACCTACTCCGTGACCCGTGCCGTGACCGAAGTTTGCGCCGTAGCCTGCCGCCTCGATAACATCGCGTGCGGCTTTGTCCGCGTCAACGCCCGAAATGCCGTCGTGCAGAGCATTCAAGCCGCATTTCTGCGCTTCGAGTACGGTTGCGTACACTTTTTTCTGCTCGTCCGTTATATCGCCGACAGCAACGGTTCTCGTCATGTCGGAGTGGTAACCTTCCACAAGTGCGCCGTAGTCCATTGTCACGAAATCGCCGTTTTTGACGACATTGTCGCCGGGGACGCCGTGGGGCATTGATGTTTTGACACCCGTTACCGCTATCGTTTCGAACGAAAGGTCGTCTGCGCCGTGCGAGAGCATGAAGTATTCAAGCTCCAAGCGGATCTCTTTTTCGGTCTTTCCGGGCTTTATGAAGCCGAGAATATGATCGAACGCGCGCTCCGCGATGCGCTGTGCCTTTACGATCTTTTCAACCTCGTCCTCGGTTTTTACGATGCGTATTGCTTCGATTGCCTTGCTAAGTGCGTCCGTCGTGCAGAAGTCGATACCGGGCAGCTTTGCGCAAAGCTCCTCGTACTGGGCGAGTGTGAGGCGGTCGTTTTCGAGAGCGACCTTCTTTATGTTGTTCGCCGCGAAGAACTCGGCAAGCTCTTTATAAAGCTCCTTCGAGTTGCGCACGAACTGCGCACCTATCTTCTTTTCGGCGGCTTCGGTATACCGGGAGTCCGTGTAAAAAACAGACTGTGCCGGAGTGACGAGCAGACAGCCGTCCGTTGCCGGGAAGCCCGTGAAATAAAATCTGCTTACCTCCGAAAAAATGAGAGCTGCATCGGCAAATGCGCTTATTGATTTACCGAGAGCTTTTACCCTTGCATTCATATTTTATCACCGTATCCTTTCAGTTTCAGGTAGTCGTGTTCCTGTTTTCTGAGAATTTTGTATCTTATGAAAAAAAGGTATTCCGTGCGCATAGGGCGAACCCTGACCGAAACGGCACCGGCGTCGTTTGCACCTCTTACGTCCGTAAACAGCTGGTCGCCGATAAGGCACATTTCGTTCGGTTTTACTCCGAGCATTTTCGCAGCACGGATAATGTTGCCCGGGGCAGGCTTTTTCGAGTTCGCGATATAGGGCATTCCGCCGAGCTTTTTCGCGATTTTCTTTGCCCTGAGCGTGTAGGTGTTCGACACGATGATCATGGGAAAGCCCCACGAACGCACCTTGTCAACCCATTCCCGAACACCGGGAATAAGCGTCAGAACGCTGTCGTATGCCGTAGTATTGTCGATATCGAGTGCGATCGCCTTTACACCCATGCGTTCGAAGTCGTCACGGGTGATGTCGGTGAGCTTATCGAAAAAATACTTCGGCGTACAATTGTTTTCAAAGCTGCGGTCGATCATCTGTGTACTCCTGTAATTTCGTAAAAAATCAAAGCAGGCCTTTTTTGAGAAAAAGACCTGCAATTTTTTGGGGACGCTTATTTGAATTTGCGCTTACGAGCAGCTTCGGACTTTTTCTTTCTCCTTACAGAGGGCTTCTCGTAATGCTCTCTCTTGCGAACTTCCTGGATAACGCCGTCACGAGAAGTCTGGCGTTTAAAGCGTCTGAGTGCGCTGTCAAGAGATTCATTTTCCTTAACTTTAACCTGGCTCATTATATATTCCCTCCCTCCGCATTTGCGTGGGTCAATTTCACTTTGACACGGTGAGATTATACATCAGGCGCATTTTTATGTCAATATCTTTTTTTATCCTTTTTCTTAAAAACACGATAATTTAGTAAAATGGCACAGAAAAATCTCGAAAAAGGTAAAAATAAAAATTTAAATGTAACATCTTTATTTTCATACTGCTATGTGCTAAAATCAAAAAAGAAATGAAGAGGAACCCCCGAGGGGGGTAACGGAGGAAAAAATATGAAAAAAATTATCTGTGCGGTACTGAGCGCCTGCCTTTTAATTCCCTGTGCAATGCCTTTCGCTTCGGCAAAACGCACCGCCGAAACGAATGTGGCAGCCGAAAACAAAAGCGCGGCGGCGGAAAACACCGGATATGTCGAATCCGAGCCGTTTGTGATAATCCGCGGAATGGAGTTCGGCGGACTCATTAAAGACCCCGGCACAGAAAAAGAGGAAAAGGTGAGAGTCAAGCTCTCGTTCACCGGCATTGTCGGCGCGATAGGGAAGGCTCTTGCCGCCGGAATAAGAGATTTCAGCGTTGACTCTGCCATTGAGTCGGTTCTCGACTATGCATATTCCGTTATGTCCGACTACGCGTGCGACGAAAACGGCGATTCCGTGCAGAATATCGGCGTGCCCGTTTACGATAAAAGCGTTGCGAATTATCCCGAGCTTTCGGGTGAGGGCGGAAGCGGAGAAGAAGCACTTGCGAGGAGTGCCACAAAGAGATACGGTGCGGATAAGGTCTACTATTTTATGTACGACTGGCGGCTTGACCCGACAGTGAACGCCGCAAAGCTCAACGACTTTATAAATAACGCGCTCAAAGACCACCCGGAGTATGATAAGGTCAACGCCGTGTGCTGCTCGATGGGCGGTATAGTCACGCTTGCGTACCTTACATATTACGGCAGCGATAAAATAAATTCGCTCGTTTCGGATTCCTCCGTCATGTACGGCACCGATGTCACGAGTGAGCTGATGAACGGCAAGATTCTGTTTGACGCAGCCGCCGCTGACAGATATCTCTCGTTTGTCGCGCCCGGCGCAGCGCCGCTTGTACATATGCTTACGAAGATAGGCTTTACAAAGAAAGTCTGTAATTTTATAAATTCGTTTGCCGAAAAGTATCAAAAGAGCATTTACGACCGCGTGCTTCTGCCTGTCTACGGCACCATGCCCGCCATATGGTCTATTGTATATAACGAGGACTACGAGCAGGCAAAGCTGTTCGTTTTCGGCGGCAAAGAGGACGAGTACGCAGGACTTCTCGCGAGAACGGACAAATTCCAGCGCGAGGTGGTGTCGCGCCGCAGCGAAACGCTTGAAGATGCTATGAATGGCGGAATGAAATTCTCGGTAATTGCCAACTACAACCGCCCCAATATCTGCGCGTACGAGTCCGCGGGACTCCAAGGTGACGGAACTCTCGAAACCGGTCCCATGTCGTTCGGCGCAACTGTGAGCGAGGTGGGCGGAAAGCTCTCGGAGGAGCAGCTCGTCGGCGCTTCTCCCGAGTTCGTTTCGATTGACGGGTGCATAAATGCAGCTACCGCAGAGTATAAGGACAGAACATGGTTCGTCCGCAACTGCCGCCATGTCGGCTGCATATACCGGTCGGAATTTACGGATTTCGTTATCGCACTTGCCGAAAGCGATGTTCAGCCGCTCTGCGATACCTTTGAGGGTTATTCGCGGTTTATGATATCGGATGCGGACGAGAACCTGTATCCGCTCACCGAAGAATATATCGACAAAATCGAAAACGGCAGCAGAGTACCTGTTTGCTGAGTCAGGACAAACGGTTTTGCGCGCAGCTTTTACACAACATGAAACGGAGCATTTTTTGAATGAATATACCGCTTGCGGACAGAATTCGTCCGCGTACACTTGACGATATCGCCGGACAGAAGCACCTTTTGGGCAAAGGGGCGGTGCTGCGGAATATCATTGAATCGGGCGTTATTCCCAATCTGATATTCTACGGTCCTCCCGGAACGGGCAAAACGACCGTTGCGAGAATAATTGCGGCTTCCTCGGGGAAGCGTCTGCATATTCTCAACGGAACTTCGGCTTCGCTTTCCGATGTAAAAGATGTCATAAAAGAAATAAATACTATTGCCGCGCCGAACGGACTTCTGCTGTATCTCGACGAAATCCAGTATTTCAATAAAAAACAGCAGCAGTCGCTTTTGCAGTACATCGAAAACGGCGACATAACGCTCATTGCCTCCACGACCGAAAACCCGTATTTCTACATATACTCGGCGGTGCTGTCGCGCAGTACGGTTTTTGAGTTCAAAAGCGTGCCTGCCGACGAGGTCAAAAAGGGCGTTTTCCGTGCCTTCATGCTCCTTGAAGAAGAATACAAAGAGGATTTCGAAATTCGGGACGGCGTTCTCGACTACATCTCCTCCGTTTGCGGCGGAGATATGCGGAAGGCTCTCAACATTACGGAGCTGTGCGTTCTCGGCTCTCCCGTGCCGAAAAAAGACGAAAAACGCAATATTACGCTCGAAACCGCCGAAGCCGTCTGCGCCCGTTCATCAATGCATTTTGACAGAGAGGGCGATGAGTATTACGATATGCTCTCATGCTTCCAGAAGTCGATGCGCGGCTCAGATCCGGACGCTGCGGTCTACTACCTTGCCCGTATTCTCGAAGCCGGCGACCTTGTTTCCGCCTGCCGCCGCCTTATGGTGTGTGCCGCCGAGGATGTGGGACTCGCGTACCCCATGATAATGCCCATCGTCAAATCCGCGTGTGATATCGCAATGCAGGTCGGACTTCCCGAAGCGCGGATTCCGCTTGCCGACGCTGTGATACTCGTCGCAACCTCGCCGAAATCGAATTCGGCTTACAACGCGATAAACGACGCCGTCCGTGACATTAAGGCGGGACTTGCGGGTCCCGTGCCGCGCCACTTACAGAATAAACACTGCGACGGCGCGGACAACGACACCCCCGGTCAGTTTTATAAGTATCCGCACGATTTTCCCGACCACTGGGTTCGTCAGCAGTATCTGCCCGATGTCGTGAAGGATAAGACCTACTACACACCCGGCGAAAACAAAACCGAGCAAACCGCAAAGCAGTATTGGGATAAAATAAAGAAGTAGGAACACCAAAAGTCCGAAAAATTCCGTGAGGTAGAAAATGAGGTATAGAAAGCAAAAATACATAATCGAACCTACGGAGGTAAGACATATGGCAAAGGGACAAAGATTTGAAAGAGTTTATACACAGGGCGCGATGTCGATTTAAATTAAATAAACAGGGAATATGCAACGCGTTTTGTTACGCGTTATCGGAATCGAAGCATTAAGCGTTTTGTTTGTTTGATAGAATTTGAAAATATTTTAGGCGCTTGGCAGTTTGAAATTAAGAGCACCGGCAGTGTCGCTTATAACGATCGACCCGTATTTCTCGGTGTGGTCGGCAGCGGACGAGCTTAACAGATCAACAACCGTGCATTGGACCGGCAGCCCCGTTGTTATGTTCGGAATCGTAACGGTTGACGGCAAAAAATTTTGTTTTATGGGCAGAGGTGATGATCTTCCGGCTATTGAGCAGACAAAGCTTGATGTTACCGTGCTCAACACAAAATATCGCTTTGAAAACGAAAGTATTTTGCTTGATGTCAATTTTTACACATCTCTTTTCACCGATGATCTTTACCGCCTTTCAAGACCCGTATCGTATTTTGACGCGGTTTATTCAAGCAAGGACGGCAGCTTCCGGCTTGTGTTTGACCGCCCCGATACATTCAGCATGAAGTATAACTATGTTTGGGATAAGCTCTGGCATACGAAGCTTTTTCCGCCGTGTGTTTTTAACAGCGAGTTCGCAAGCAACAAAAAGCATATTAACCCATACGGAATGCCGCTTGACAGCAGAAAAAACTACACGAAGTCCGATTGGCTTGTCTGGACGGCGGAGTTTGCGCCGACATACGGCGAATTTATAGAGTTTATCACTCCACTGTGGCGTGCATACAATGTTTCTATGTCACGCGTTCCGATGACGGACTGGTTGACACCGACACCGCAAATATTATTTCATTCCAAAACAGGACCGTTCAGGGCGGATTGTTTATAAAGCTGCTCGAGGGAAAATTCTGAATATATTCTTGTAGTAGCAGGAAGCGGAGCTTTTTCTTCGCCGCCTCTTCATTTCTGCCGCAAAAAAGCGTAAACCGGTTTTTGTTCGATAAAGAGTTTCAGCTTGTGAGCTGCCGACTCATGAGATGGCAATTTACAGGTTCGCTATGTCGTAATTCTTGTATGGCGCTGCCGAATAAAGATTTGTAAAATATTAAATAAATGTTAAATTTCATACAAATGCTTGAAAAAATGTATAGATAGAGGTTATAATGAAGTAAACAACACATGACGGAGGAGAAAATATGACCGCAGAAATGGTTTCAAACGCAATCAAGGCACAGAGAGATTTTTTTGAAAGAGGCGGAACAAGAAATATTGAAAAAAGAATAGAATATATCCGGCAGATAAAAGAATACATTATCAAAAATGAGAGCTCGATTGCTGCGGCTCTCAATGCCGATTTGGGAAAAAGCCCATACGAGTCATATCTATGTGAAATAGCTGTTGTAATAGCAGAGTGCAATTACATGCTGAAAAACCTTCGCAAGCTCACGCGCACCAAAACCGTGCCTACTCCGTTCGGACAGCAGCTTTCTCACAGCTATGTCAGACCGATGCCGTACGGCGTTACACTCATAATGAGTCCGTGGAACTACCCGTTTATGCTGACGATTCCTCCGGTGATCGACGCCGTTGCCGCCGGGAATACCTGCATCGTAAAGCCGAGCGCCTATTCTCCGCACACGACCGAGGTCGTTAAGAAGCTGCTGGAAACGGTTTTCCCCAAAGAGCTTGTAAAGGTCGTTACCGGAGGCAGAGAGGAGAACAGCTATCTTCTTGACGAAAAATTTGATTATATCTTCTTTACCGGAAGTAAAACGGTGGGTAAGCTTGTCTTGCAAAAAGCGGCAGATAACCTCACTCCGGCAACGCTTGAACTCGGCGGAAAAAGTCCGACGATCGTTGACGAAACCGCAAATCTCAGGCTTGCCGCAAGAAGACTTGTTTTCGGAAAAGGCTTTAATGTCGGTCAAACCTGTGTTGCGCCCGACTATGTCTATGTTCATGAAAGTGTTAAAGATAAATTTATCGGTCTTGTAAAGGATGAAATCGAAAAACAATTCGGTGATTGCCTGAATAATGCCGATTACGGATGTATAATAAACGATAAGCACTTTAACAGAGTGATGGGACTTATCGACGCTTCGAAGGTGGTTTACGGCGGCAATGCAGACCCCGAAAAGCGAAAAATACAGATGACGGTCATGGACAACATAACATGGAAGGACAATGTCATGGGCGAAGAAATTTTCGGACCGGTCCTCCCCATGCTTTCATACAAAGAGCTTGAAGATGTTATCACCGAGATAAACGCACACGACAGACCGCTTGCACTGTATATTTTTTCGTCAAGCAAGGCAAATATCGAAAAGGTACATTCGTCTTGCCGTTTCGGCGGCGGCTGCGTAAACGAAACGGACATTCATGTCATTACCACCGCTATGGGCTTCGGCGGCATCGGTGAGAGCGGAATGGGACAGTATCACGGAAAGGCCGGCTTCGATACCTTTACACACTACGCAAGTATTGTCGATAAGGCGACCTTTATCGATCTCGGTCAGAGATATCAGCCCTACAATAAGCTCAATATATGGCTTTCCCGAAACCTCAATATCGGCTCGACAATTCATACAAAACTCGAAAGCGCATATAAAAAGCTACCCGGCTCGTTCGGAGAATTGATTGCTTTTTATCTGTCGAAAAAATAAAACCGCGCCGGCAGAAATGAAATGCCGGCAGCGGCAAAACGACCGGCTTCGTGCCGGTAAAAACAAAGCTGTGAAATACACCGCGAAACAGGCGTAATTCTGCCCGGTTCTGCGGTGTTTCATTTTGTCTTAGATTTATCGGGTTGACGGACACTGTAAAACAGCGGTTTACAAATACATATCGTCAAGTGTAATAAGCGTTACTTCGCCTTTGCCGCCGAGGGTCTGCAAGCCGTGTGTGAAGCCGCCTTTTGAAAAGATAAAATAATGATATTTTTCTCCTTTCCCGAACACCTCGGTATACCGTTTTAACAGCTCCAACTCGTCCGTTCCGACAGGCTCGTTTCTGTATTTGCACGAACCTATAATGTATTCCTTGCCTTCGACCGGCGTTCCGACAATGTCTATCTGAACTTCTTTTTTCGTTTTTGCGTCTGTTCCCCACCATTGCCCTATGTCGGACAGCACGATAGGAAGCTCGCCGGCGTAGAGAAACAGGTATTCACGGCACATCTGTTCAAAGACAAGTCCCATGTAGTCGGGAAAGCGGCGCTTTATCACGCTGTCGTATATTTTATCAGTGCGACCGGCTGTTATTGCCGAGATGTTTTGCGGAACAAAGCGATACCAAAAACGGAAAAAATTGTCACCTATGACATATATGGTTTTTCTGCCCGGTTTTTCGGTGATAGGGTTTTCTTTTTTCAGAATACCGAGGTCAAGAAGCACTTTCAGATACTTTGCGCACACTGCCGATTCAATACCCACCTTGGTCGATATCTCGTTTGCCTTTGACGCTCCGCCTGCAATCGCGGTTATTATCGAATTGTACACCGCAGGCTCCCGAAGCTCCTGTTTCAGCAGGTTTTCCGGTTCTTCAAAAAGATATCCGGAGGTATTGAAAAGGTTCTCTTTCAGAGCCGTGTCAACATCATTCTCAATATTCAGCTTGTTGATGTAGTGCGGAATTCCCCCGGTAACTCCGTATATAAGCGCCTGCTCCTCATGTGTAAGTCCGGGGTTGAAAACCGTTATTTCTTTGTAGTTCAGTGCCTGAATTTTGTACTGTCCGGTTCGTCTGCCGTATAACGGACTTTCATATCCGAGCACCTGATACTCCATAAAACTCATTGACGAGCCGCAGAGAATCAGAAACAGCTTTCCGTCCTTCCATGTGCGGTCAATAATGTGCTGCAAACGGGAAGATATCGAGTTGTCCGCCTTTGCAAGGTACGGATATTCGTCAATGACAAACACAAGCCGCTCGTTTTCCGACATCTGCGTGATTTCCGAAAATGCCGCGTCAAAGCTGCGGAAAACCGGTGCTTCCTCTGCCGAAGGATGATTTTTTTCGTATATCGCTTTTGACAACGCTTCGAGGTTTTCCTGTGCGGTCGCATTCAAAGCCGAGAAAAACACGGTCGGTTTGTCTTTGCAGAATTCGTTTATCAACGCCGTTTTTCCGACACGCCGCCGCCCGTAGACGATAAGACACTCAAAATTGCCGCGCGAATAGCGCTTATTCATATCGTTAAGCTCTTTTTCTCTGCAATAAAACATGAAATCACTCCTTGCTGACTCGTAA
>JAEDGF010000109.1 GCA_016297645.1 Clostridiaceae bacterium | reverse complement strand
TTCTTGACCGTTTATATCGGCTTTTGTTCGACAATTCCGCTTTTTTGCGGTCTGGACTTTTTTTACATCCCATTCTTCCCGGCTTTTTGGATTATTCCTATTATCTGTCCCGAGATGACAACGGTGCAGAGCGAGTACGCAATTTTCCGCACGGGAATATAGGTAAGCGACAGCGCCAGAACGATAAGGTCGCTCACGAGGTATATCCAGCGGATATCAACTTTTTTCAATAGCTTTGCAAGTCCCATTGAGAGCGCGTCGTCGCCGCCGGGCGCACCGCCGAAACGCACGCAGATTCCCACGCCCACGCCGACAAAAAGCGCGCCGACAACGCACGCGGCGAGCGGATGGTCTGCAATGCCCTCCCAAACGGGCGGAAACTGCTCGAAGATAGCGTAAAAAAGCGAGAAACTGAGTCCCGACACAGCTGAGTACACCACAAAGCCGCCGCCGAGTACGGCAAAGCCGAAAATGTAGCAGATGAAATTCATCACAAGGCTCGACACGGACGGCGATATCCCGAAATGGTGGTGCAGCAAAAGCGTCAGCCCCAGCACGCCGCCCTCGGTTATGTCCGCAAACGAATGGACATTATACAGCCCGAAAGCAAGAATAGCAGCTCCGGGAAGCTGCCAAAGACAATTTTTAAGCTTCACGCCCCTGATTTCATCAAGGACGCTTTTCATCGACTTCATGTGCGATCTCCTCCGAAAATGAAAGTCAACCGTAATTCTACCATATCTGTCGGATAAAAGCAACCCCGGCAGACGGTACGCCGCCCAACGCTTGGCGCGCCGGCGGGGGAGAATCTGCCGAAAATGCATAAAACGGGCATCAGGGATACGGACTGCCGTGGAGAGCCTGCCGCGCGGCTGCTTATGGGTTGTGCGGGTGAAAGAAGGGGCTGTGTGGTGTGTTCTGCCGGGGGGTGGGACAAACTTGCCGGGAACGGCTTGCCTAATGTGAAAAAATGGTGTATACTCTCCTTGTTGACCGTATTTTCGGCAGTGGAAAAAACAGCCGTGGAGTTTAAGCACCGGCATAGGGTAAGCTTTGCCGGGAAGTTTTATTGTCGACAGCGAAAAAGTTCCGTCGAAGTGTTAAGTACCGACAGCGGTCAGGTTCTGTCGGGGAGTTTAAGCACCGGCATAGGGTAAGCTTTGTCGGGAAGTTTTATTGTCGACAGCGAAAAAGTTCCGTCGAAGTGTTAAGTACCGACAGCGGTCAGGTTCTGTCGGAGTGTTTAAGTGCCGACGGGGTGAAATTCTGTCGGGAGCTTTATAAATAATAATTGGTGGTGCGCCGTATGAGCCGTATTCGTGATTTTTACAATAAAATAAAGGAAAAGCCTATCGACAATGTCGTCATGAGGCTGTTTTCCTCGTGGTGTCTGACGGCGCTTGTGCTGCTGACGCTGACCGAAAGTGATTTCACACAGTTAGAAAGGCTCGCGGGGGTGAGCCTGAAAATGTTCATCGGTATCTTTGCGGCGATCTTCGTCGTGATAACCGTTGTGAATATCGTGAGAAAAAGGGCGTACGACAGAAGGATCCTGCCGGTGTCGTTCGGGCTGTACGCCTTAGGAGTGCTGCTGCAAAGCGAAGCGAATTTCTATGTCGGGCTGTGTGTGGCGGTGCTGGCGGTCATTATGCTCGTCTACTATTATATGACGGGCGGGCTTGACCTTAAAAATCCGTTCACAGCAAAAAAACGCAATTTTGTGATTATAACGGCGGTCGTCGTTTTTGCCGCCGTGTGCGGCGCGGCAGGCGTGCTGCGGTATGTTTCTCTGTACTCGCCGAACTACGATTTCGGCATCTTCTGCCAGATGTTTTACAATATGCGCAAGAGCTTTTCGCCCGTGACGACAACCGAGCGCGACAAGCTGTTGTCGCACTTTGCGGTGCATATTTCCCCGATTTACTATCTGCTGCTGCCGTTTTATTTTGTGTTCCCGTCCCCCGTGACGCTCCAAATCGGGCAGACGGCGGTTCTCGCTTCGGCTGCCGTGCCTGCGTATCTGCTGTGCAGGCACTTCAAGCTGTCGGACGCAAAGGCGGCGTGCATTACGGCGGTGACGCTTTTGCAGCCCGCTGTGATGAGCGGCACTCTCTACGATATCCACGAAAACTGCTTTTTGTTCCCGCTCCTGCTGTGGGTGTTCTGGGCGTTTGAACGCAACAAATATGTCCTTCTCACGGTGTTCTCGCTGCTGACGCTCTGCGTCAAGGAGGACGCGGCGGTGTATCTCGTTTTCTTTGCGATTTACGCGATCTTGGGCAGAAAAAGATATGCCACCGGCGTTGTTATGCTCATCGTTTCCGGCGCGTGGTTTGCCGCCGCGACGCACCTTCTCGACAAGTACGGGGACGGCGTTATGACCGGCAGATACGAGAACTACATGGTCGGCGAAGGCACGCTTTTCGATGTGGTAAAGAATGTTCTTGCCGACCCGGCGTATGTCTTTACGCAGATGTTCAGGGACGAAAACGGCGCGTACGGCGCGAAGCTGCAATTTTTGCTGCAAATGACCGTACCCCTCGCATTTCTGCCGTTTACGGCGAAAAAGGTGTCGCGGCTTCTTTTGCTGCTTCCGGCTGTCCTGCTGAATTTTATGACGCTCTACCCGTATCAGTACAACATTTCTTTCCAGTACGCGTTCGGCTCTGCGGCGTTTCTCACCTACCTCGCCGTGATGAACCTTGCCGACATGAAGCCGAATATGCAAAAGCTGTTTTCGTGCGCGGCGCTCGTGTGCTCTGTCGTGCTGTTTTTGAATCTCAATGCGACTCAGACGAGGCGGTATATTCAGCAGTACAACGCGAACTGTGAGTCCTTCGCTGTAATGCGCGAGGCTCTCTCGGAGGTGCCGGAGGATAAGTCCGTGTGTGCTTCCACCTTCCTCATGCCGCACCTTTCGAAGCGCAGTGTCCTTTACGAGGTGTACTATCATACGCCCAAGGACGGCGAAAAGCTCGACTATATAATTCTTGACGCGCGTTTTTCCTATAATGATGAGGTCGAAAAATACACTGCGCTCGGCTATAAGGTTACCCGAACGGTGAAAGACGGCGATACCGAGCTGCTTGTGTTCATGGAGCCTGCCTCTGCTTCGGGCGTCGAGAAAGCCGCTTCGAACGAAAATGAAAAGGTGCCCGAAGGCGTGGGATAATACGCTCGACGGACAGTACGAATTTTAGTTTATGTCAAAAATCTGTAATTTTATAAAGACGGGGAGATATGAAAATGCTCGATAAAGCTCTGCGCGCGCTGATTCTCATTTCGGCAGGCGTGACGGCCATTTGCCGCTATGTCGCGTTCAGGAAAAGCGATGTGCTTGCGCCCGAAAATGTGAAGCTGTTGAACACCGCCGCGATAGCCGGCACGGTCGTTCTCGTTATTTGCGGCGTTATCTATGCGGTTATGCTGAAAATGCAGGAGAAAAAGAACAAACAAAACAGCGGCGATACCGGAACGGACGAATTCGGCGCCGATACCGGAACGGACGAAATCGCCGACGGCGAAAAAGACCCCTGACTGGAAAATAACGGCGAAAAAGAGTCCGGCGAAAATAAGTAACGGGGTGTGCTCTGACGGCTCTGACGCGAGTGGCTGATTTTTCTTTGTCCCGGGTCGCATTTCCGCTCGTTCGGACGAAGGACGCGAAAAATTTCAGTGATGCCTACGGCGTTTTTGCGTTCCCATCGTTGTCCTTTCACTGCACGAGCGGGCTTTTCGTTTTCCTTGGCGGAGCTGCCGTCCGGTGTCCCGAGCGGCTGTGAGTTGACTGCAAAGCTGCCGCGTTCGCGCGCCGGTTTTTTGTCGGTATCGCCGTTTTCGGCAAAAACAGACCAAAAAGAAAATAAATTACCTGTTGCAAGAATTTTTTCAGCATGGTATGCTTTAATTGTAATCGGATAAGCAAAGCCGCGGCTTGCCGCCGGTTCAAAACCGCCGTGTACAGCCTTCGGTTTTTACAAAAATTACGGGAGGAAACAGTATGAAAAAGTTCTCATGTAAAATATTGAGCGTTATGCTCACCGTCTGCCTGCTTTTCGGTTCGCTTGCGGCGCTGTCGCAGGCTAAAATGGACGGCTATGTACTCACGGTCAACGACGCCCGTGCGATTCTCCGCGCTTCTGTCGGTATCGACAAGATGACGGACGCGGACGACCTCAAACTCGCGGACATGAATTTCGATTCGAAGCTCACTGTAGACGACGCGCGCGCCGTACTTCGTCTGTCCGTCCGTCTTGATGTGATAGACGGCAAGACCTACAACAACGAGTATGAAGCGCTTGCGAGCGGGCACTATGTCATTTCTGCCACCTACACCGAGAACGACCCGAAGGACGGCTCGCACTCCGGTTCTCTTATCGTGTCGAAAACCGAGAGAACGATGAAGCTCGATATCGGCGGACTCCTCGAAATGGCAGGCATGGACACCAAGGAAATGATGGAAATGCTCGGCGCGTTCGACGGCTTCACGCCCTCGTCAATTCTCTTTTCCAACAACAAGATAAGCATTTGCTCCGATTCCTCGAAGGAGTCCATCTCCATGAATGCCGATGCGTTCGGCGATGATTTCAGCGAGGTGCAGAAGGAAATGAGCTCGTTTATTCCCGCCCTTCACAGCAGTCTTTCTCAGGCAAATTCGAAAAAATCCGCAACCTGCAACGGCAAAAGCTGCACCGTCTATGTGTTCAATGAGAAGGACGAAAAAGGTACAAACTACACCGCGAATGTTTACATGAGCGGTAAAAAGCTTGTCAAAATTGATTATGCAACAACAGCCGGTTATGTGTTCAAGAGCCTTGTTGTGAAGTCATTCTCGCGTGCCGTCGCCGCTTCCGACATCACCCTGAAAGGGTACGAAGATATCGACGCAAGCGATTTTTTGAAATAACGAAAACACCCGACGCGTCCGAGAAAAGATGTGTTCGCGGCGCGGGGGACAGCCTGCCGTTCGAAACGGCGCATTTATCAACCGAATAATCGTTAACGGCTGCCGCGCTTCGGTAAAACGAATGCGGCGGTCTTTTTTTGCGGAGTGTTGCATGAATGTGCTTCAATATTGCCAACACTTGTGCATTAAAATAACACATAAAGTGATGATTTGTAGGGGCGGTGCCCCTGCGCCGCCCGCGCGGGTGCGTCTTGTGGTAGCTGAA
>JAEDGF010000108.1 GCA_016297645.1 Clostridiaceae bacterium | reverse complement strand
TCCCGTCAGCCTATGAAAACGGGGCAGCCGACAAAATCAGCCGCCACGGGGAAATCGGTAACTGTAAGCAAAAACAGTCAGTTCATGTCGAAGGCTTCTTTGATAAAGACTTCTCTTATCTCGCGCAGGATTTCAAAAAGCCTGTGCGAGGAGGTGTTTTCAAGCTCTCCGACGGCAAAGCTGAACTTGTTTTCAACGGCTTTGTCCGCAAAAGAGTAGTGATAGATCATTTTAATTGCCGTAGCTCTGTCGGTTACCTCATTTTCGGGGAGTTTAATTGTGTAGTGGTCTATTTCGTCAGCCCACTTAAAAAGCTTGCATTGATCCATTTCTCGTCACCTCACAGTTTACGGATAAAATAGCTGCAACCGCCCTCAAAGTAGTCCGGGTTGCGCATTGCTTCCTTGCCCATTATGTCCATGAGCTTTACGGTTCTTGTCTGCATTCTGCCGTCCTCGTAAAGGTCAATGAGTCTGCCGCCCCTCAGGTCGTCATGCCCGGACATATCGTAGCCTATCGCCGCATCGCACGCCATGGTTATTCCGGCGTATACGCCCTGAATGTCGGTCAGGTGTTCGTGACCGAAATAGATTCCCTTTATGTCGCCGCGCTCGACTGCCGCGAGGAAAAGACCGGAGCTTATCTCCGAGCCGTCGGTTGTGGCGCGCTTTGAGCCGATAGCGCCGCACTCCTCGGGATTCCTGATGATTTCGAGATATTCGGGAAGCGGGATGTGCATGAACATTATTCCGGGGATTTTTCTGCCTGCTTCCTTTTCGAGCCGCTGCGACTCGGTGTAGTACCACATGACCTGATTGAACAGGGGAGTGCCGCCGTTTTCGCCGTCGTTGAAGTGGGAGGGCAAAACCTTTGTCGGAGTGCCGTCGCTGCTGTATTTGCGGAAGAAGTCCCAGATGTGGCGGTGGGAGTCGAGCGTCCAGAGATTGTATTTTACCTCATCGCTGCCGTCGGATGCGTAGACCGGCAGACGGTAGTTGCCTACGCCGTGAATATCCTCGGGGCCTCTCTCCATAAGGCAGCCGGGAATCGTTTCGTACATTGCCTCCTCCTCGACAAGGTCGATGCCGTTGTTTCTCTCCCTGTCGTGGTTGCCGAAAAGCGAACCCCACGGCAGATTTTTTGTGAGAATAGGCTCGATTATGCGGCAGAAATAATCCCGCATTTCATTGATATCGTCGCGCAGCAGACACTGGTCGCCGCCTATCATTACGAAATCGGGCTTTGTTTCTTCGAGAAGAGCTTCAATTCCGCGTGTTACCTTCGGACTGCAATTTGCTTTTGCGTGGATATCCGATATCATAAGTACCCGAAATTTACCGTTTTTGTTAAATCGCAAAACAGGCTTTTGCATATCTTATTTCTCCTTTATCAGGAATGTTTTTATTTCAAACGGCTTTGCCGAAAATGTAAAAGAGTCGCTGCGAACAGGTATTTCATCCAGTATGTCCTCAATCATATTTGTTTCACATACATTGGTACAATGGCGCCCCAAGCTGATATTTACCTCTGCCGCGCTGCCCTCGCACTCGTAAAAACGGACGATATATGCGTTCGGATCGTTTCTTGACGGCTTAACGGTTTCGCAGAGAACATGGTCGCAGTCGCAGGACAGGAACGGAGAGCTGTCCTTCGCGGTTCCGCTTATCAGAACATGGGGAACATTCAGTTCATATGCCGGCATAATGACGCTTTGAGTACAAAAATCTCCGTCGTGTGGCAGGAATGAGTATGTCATTTCATGAAGTCCCTCATCTCCGGTGGGGTCAGGCTCGGTTCCGCCGCGGTGAAGGGAAAGGCAAAGATTGCACTCGTGCTGGCTTATTCCGTACTTACAGTCGGAGAGGATTGCCGCACCGAACCGGCTTTCCGATATATCCGTCCACTTGTGCATACACACTTCGAATTTCGCGAGATCGTAGCTTGTGGATTTATGGGTCGGGCGAAGGACATGACCGAACTGAATTTCGTTTCTGGCTTCTTTTGCTCTTATGTCGAGGTCGAAGCCTGTTTTCAACAACAGATGCTTGTCGTGCCAGTCAATTACCGTCTGAAAATCAACACGCGGGGAATCGGCATAAAAAACCGCATCCTGAATGAGTGTCGTTTTGCCTGTTATGTTGAATTTGCTGCGCAGGCGTATCTCAACTGCGCCGTCCGTCACCACCTCACGGCTTACAAAGCCGTAAACCGGGGCGAGATTGTTTATTGTGTCGATTTCAACATTCCAGTTGTCCCATCTTTGCGGACAGTCCTCTGCGATAAGGAAAACACCGAGCGGAAGAGCGCCGCTTTTTTTTAGTTCTCTGCCGCTCTTTTTGTCGACAAAGGACGAAATATAGCCGTTGTCATCAAATTTTACGACAGCGAAAGGTGTTTGAAGCGTTGCTCCGTCGTAGGTAAACGGTGACACGCCTTTTTTGGGAGAGCTGCTTTTTTCGACCGTGACCGAGGAAAAGCCTTTTATCTTAATATTTCCGACATCAAGCTTATTTTTGCCGGTTATGTCCGTGTATTGCTGCGACGGGTATCCCTTTACACCCGTGATGTCAGTCATTGTAACGACATCATGTCTTTCAAACGGGAGTGTGTTAAAGACGGTCATCGTGTCGGAGTTCGGTTCCGTGAGGGACGACGCCGCGCGGTAAGTGTTGTCCTTAAAGCATTTTATGTTTGCCGTCATCTCCGAACGGTATGTGTCATACACGGGTTTTATACAGGTGCCGGGCAGGATATCGTGAAATTGGTTCAGAAGAACATTTTTGAGTTTCTCGTTGAAATCGTCCGAAAGCTTTTTGCCGGAGAGGACACTGAAATATTCTGCATCGCGTACGGCGAACTCGGCACGGCGGTTCATCTGCTTTACATCATGCATTTGTGTAAGAGTACCGCGGTGGTATTCATAGTAAAGCTCGCTGTCGACGACCGGCATTCTGCTGCCGTATTCTTCGATCAGATCCTCCATAAAGTCCGAAAGCGTAGTATATTCCGATTCCGGCAAGCCCTCGCAGCGCATTGCCCGTTCTATGGCTTCAAGTCCGGCGCGTGTAGGTCCTCCTCCGCCGTCGCCCTGTCCGAACGCGAGTAAATGCATATCGCCGCTGTCTTTGTGCTTTATTTCGGCGGTCGCATTGTGGACGGAACGGCAGTTTCCGATTATTCCGCCGCAGGGGTAGTGACAAAATACCTCGGAATTGTCAATTCCGCGCCAACGAAAGCTCTCGAAATTAACGCCGTCTATTTCAACGCCGTAGAGCTTTTGCGTAAAGAAATATTTCAGTCCGCAGCCCTTCATCAGCTGCGGCATATTGCCGTTGTAGCCGAAGGTGTCGGGCAGCCAGAAGCTCTCGGCGGTTATTCCGAAATTTTCGCGTGTGAACCACTGCCCTTCGAGAAACTGGCGTATCATAAATTCGCCGGAGGTCAGATTGCAATCGCACTCTACATATGCTCCGCCGTCTATTATGTATCTGCCCTCGGCGGATTTTTTCTTCATTTCTTCAAAAACATCCGGGTAGTATTTTTTCATCCACTCGCAGTGAAGAACGGACGACTGGATAAATTTGTAAGCCGGGAATTGATCCATTAGCGCCATTGCGTTTGAAAAGGTTCGTGCGCACTTGCGTATGGTTTCTTTATACTCCCAAAGCCATGCGGAATCCATGTGGCTGTGACCGATAAGTCCGACCTTGCCGAAGATGCGGCTGCCCTGAGAGCTGAAAAAAGGTCGGGTTATTTTGAGTGATTCGCGGACACTTTCAAGCCACACGCTTTTTTCGTAATGCTGCGGACACATTTTGAGAGTTCCCGCAATGTCCGTCAGGGCGCGTCTTGCCCTGTATTTCATCATGTTGTTATCTTCGAGAATATCCGTAAGCGAAATAAGCTCGTAAAGGTCGCGGACGAGTTCATTTACTTCCTCGTTCATTACACAGATATCTACCCCGTTGCAGACTGCGGCGACTTCGCTGTCCTTTTCGTCGGGAACGGGAGCAGGCGCCGAACTGAATCGGTCGATTCCTTTGTTGAAGTGTCCGGAGTAGCACTCGAAAGCAAGCTCGAAAACCGTACCCGGCTCGGCGGAATCACATATAAAAGCCGCATCATGTACGCCGCCGCAGCAATCTGTATATTTCCAGCTGAAAATGCCGTACGGCTTGCCGTTGAGAAAAAACATTTCCTCCCATCCGCCTGCATGGGAAACGGCATAGAGCTTTTTGCCGGGTTCTTTTACCGTATATGTGCCGGTTATCCAAAGATTTTTTTCGTATCCGCCCCAGTCAAGAGGAACAGTCAGCTTCGACAGTCCCTCTGTCGGAGGCTTGCGCAGGTGATTCTTTGTGATAAGGTACATCGGGGAATCCAATTCACCTATTTTTTCAAAAATCAGAGATTCGTAGTTTTCCGTGACCTTGCGCAGTTTGTTTATTGTCTGCTGTATAAGCGGTTCATTGTACAATTTTATATCACTCCGAAATTAAAAATCGATTATAGGAAAACACATATTTCATTTTTTGTCAACCATTCGGGAAAATCAATAATTGAAAAGTAGTGCTTTTCAAAAATTTTTAGGTCTGCACCCGATTTTTGACGAAAAAAGTCTTTTACAGGCGAAGCCTTGACGGCGGCGATTATATAATGTAAAATATTTATAAAGACATTCGGACTCCGTATGCCGGTGAAACGGCGGCGGAATTTTTCGGAAATGTCTTGGAAAAAGGAGAAGATGAAAAATGGAATATGTAAAATTCGGCAGCACGATAGTCGCGAGAATTGACAAAGGCGAGGAGATAACCGAACAGCTTAAAAACATCGCGCTGAGCGAGAATATAAAGCTCGCGAGCGTTCAGGCGATAGGCGCGGTAAATGATTTTACTGTCGGTGTGTACTATGCGGACAAAAAGAAGTACGCCTCCAATAATTTCAGGGGCGCGTACGAGATAGTTTCTCTTTCGGGAACGGTGAATACCATGAACGGCAAGTATTACAGCCACCTCCACATGAGCGCAGGCAACGCCGAGGGCGAGGTGTTCGGCGGACATCTGAAAAGCGCCCGCGTGAGCGCCACCTGCGAAATGATAATTACGCTGATAGACGGCACGGTGGATCGCCGCTTCGATGAAGCTTCGGGCTTGAATATTTTTGATTTTACGGGCGGCGCAAAGTAAAAAAGAGTAACTGTCGAAAAAAGCGGGCCTCGGTGTCGGTCGTGCGGCAATAAAAAAACACGCGGCACTCCCGAAAAAAGTAAAGCGGCGTTCGG